>JALWTK010000175.1 GCA_027082875.1 Sulfurimonas sp.
TCTTCGCTGAGGATGTCATTCATTCCACGTAGTGACTTAATCATTTTGTTCCTTGCTATAATAGTTATTAATTTAGTAATGTAAGGATAACATCATTTCTCTTTAATTCTCTTTTTTACAACTCTTTCGAAGTAAGATTATACTAAAATTCACTTATAAAATTTCTAGGAAACTTCATGCCTTTTGCTACACTTGGACTCTCAAAAAATATATTAAAAGCCCTTAAAGAGAGTAATTTTACTCAACCAACTGCTATTCAAGAGAAGGTTATTCCTCTTGTGTTAGAAAAAAAAGACCTTATCGTTTTAAGTCAAACAGGTTCAGGAAAGAGTGCTAGTTTTGTTCTTCCTATACTTGAACAGTTAAATGCGAGTAGCAAAGCTGGAAAAGCGAAGATAAAGGTGATAGTCCTTACTCCTACAAGAGAACTTACTCTGCAAGTGAGTGAGGATTTTGTAAAGTTTTCAAAGTATCTAGGAAAAAAGCTCAATGTTGTGCCTCTTATAGGTGGAAAAAGCATAGGTGATCAACTCTTTGATATTCAGCAGGGTTGTGATGTTTTAGTCGCTACAAGTGGGCGTTTTTTAGATGTGCTTAGTAAAAAGCAGATGAATCTTTCTTTTGTAGAGTATCTTGTTCTTGATGAAGCGGATAAGATGCTTGACTTAGGATTTTTAGAAGAGCTAGATGGTGTGCTAGAGGCACTTCCAGCAAATCGGCAGAACCTTATGTTCTCAGCGAGTTACCCGCCAAAAATGCAGACTATAGCTGCAAAAATCACTACAGATGCAGAGGAAGTGAGTTTAGAAGATGAGAGTAGTGTCGTTGAGAAGATAAAGCAGAGAGTTATAAAGGTAAATAGAGAAAACCGTGGACCACTACTAAGACATCTTTTAAATGAGAACAAGTGGAGTCGTGTTTTAGTCTTTATGGCGAACAAGAGAGCCACTGATAATATCGCTGAAAAGTTTAGAAAACATGGTTTTGAAGCTGCTTCTTTTAATGGCGACCTAGAGCAAGATATGAGAAATGAAACACTCCAAGCCTTTAAAGATAAAAAAGTGAGACTTCTTTTTGCTACAGACATAGCAGCTCGTGGACTCGACATCAACGAGATAGAGTGTGTGATAAACTACGACCTACCGCGTTCACCTGCGGACTACATCCACAGAGTAGGGCGAACAGCTCGTGCAGGTAAGAGTGGAGAAGCGATAAGCTTTATAGACTATGAAACTATGGAGCACTTCAAACTCATAGAAAAACGCAGTGGTATAAGCCTTGAGAGAGAAGAACTAGAACAGTTCAAACTTACTGGTGAGGCTCCAAAAAAGATGAAAGGACCTGCTCCTGTAAAAGGGAAGAAAAAAAGTAAAAAAGATAAACTTAGAGAGCAAAAAAATTAAGAGATAAATACATCTGCCGATATAGAGGTAGGAGTTTCTTATGGGTGTAGGGTACTTATCGGTTTTAACTACTGTTAATGCTAGTTCTAAATCTGACTATACTGTTGTAAAAAGTAAAAATGATAATTTTAAAAGTTTTATCATGGATGAAGTAAATTTCAACAATGCTGATAGAAACAGTGATAATTTTCTAACCTACAGTGAACTTGACAGTATAAAATTGTCACCTGCTTATAATGTGCAAAACAATCGCTTTCAATTACAAAAAGGCTTTGACCTACTCACGAACAAAACAATTAAAAAAATACTTGATACCTCTGGTTTATCGTTAAAACTCTTAGAAGAAAACTTGAAAGAGCTTGACAAAAATAGAGATAACAAGATAACAACAAATGAGATAAATCCTGAAATTACAAAAATGATAGATGCTCAAAAAAAAGATTATAGAGCATTTAAGATGCAAAAACTTACAAAAAAAACAACTGCAGGTCAAGAGCAATCTATCCAAAACAAAGAGATTGAAGCACTCGATAAGCAAATAGCAAGTTTAAAAAAGATGTTACACTCCATGAAAACACAAAAAACAACTGAACCTTCTGTTGGTAAAAATGATGTAAAAGATATTAGTGCTAGGAGTATAGATAAAAAGTTAGCCATTGATGGACTCAACAATAAATATGGAGAAAAAGATACCTCCAAACTCATAAGCACCATTTCAAGAACACCTCATGCAACAAGACATATAGCAAGTGTTATGTATAGAAGTGGGACAAAAGCGAGTGAACAAGAGGTAACGGCATTGGCTGGCTTGATGGAAAATAGTGTAATGGATAAAATTGCTGTCAAAGAGATGAGCGATATGAATGCCATTGAGCAGTTATCTCCTGCAAATACACCAGTTGTTATTGATTCAAAAAACATTGATTTGAGCATTGCAAATATAGAAAATAAGATTCAAGATTTAGAGGGCATGAAAGATGAGATTTTAACGAAAGCAGCTGAGAAAGGTGCAGCAAATATTTATCAGCATTAGATAAGGTATAATTTTTGCTCATCTAAAATATACTCTATAAAAAGGTTTCATTATGCAAATCTCACAAAATATGCAAAGCTATATTCAAGACCTCAAAGCTTTATCAGAAGTTTCCAATTTTAAAAACTTCAATAAAGACGACAAAGCATTTGAACTTATCTATAAAAAAGCACAAGATGCTAAAGTTGACCTCTCAAGTGCTAAAAAATTTCTCTCCTCTTTAAGCGAATCAGAACTCTCTACTATACAAAAAAACAAAAGCCTAGCTGACCCCATAAATATCGCAAACATTTCTGGAGAGGGAGCGTATAATCTTTTAGTGCATGGGTATGAAGATATTGATTATAATGGAGATGGGCTTACAGAGATTGGGCTTACAAAAAGCTTCAAAATCCTTCCACAAGAAGCACC
>JALWTK010000176.1 GCA_027082875.1 Sulfurimonas sp.
CTACTCAGAAGAAGAACAATAAAGCCTTCTCAAATGTTTCTCCAAAGGGAAAACCAGCTCGTAGTGAGTTTTTTCCTGACTTAGTAAGTGCGAACAAAACAAAGATAAAGTGTATCATCCATCATGGACGTACACACCAAATTCGTGTGCACTTACGTTATATTGATCACCCAATAGTAGGTGATGAGCAATATGGTGGACGTCGTGCTAAACGAGTTATGCTTCATGCTCATAAGGTAAGATTACTTGGTATGGAATTTGTATCTCCTGAACCAAAAGAGTTTATACACTTTCAGTAAGTTTGCACATCTACACATCGGCTCACCTGAGTCGATGTGTCGAGCCTCCTTCCATCTCCTAAAATCTAAAGAAACATTCAAGCAATACTAAGATATAATTCGCAACTTTTATACCTAAAATTAGAGGGAAATATATGTTTGATACTTTAACAGACTCGTTTACAAATGCCATAAAAAAGATCCGTTTTCATGATGATGAGAAAGCACTCACAAAAGCACTCGGTGAACTTAAGAAAAATCTTTTAAAAGCAGATGTAAACCATAAAGTTGTAAAAACATTACTTAGTCGTGTAGAACTACTAACAAAAGAGAAGGGCATAGGAAAAGATCAGTTTCTTGATGCACTTCGAGTAGCACTTAACGAACTCTTAGAGATAGGTGGGAACAAGGGCTTTGTATTTGCTCCAAATCCTCCAACAACTATACTGATGACAGGACTTCAGGGTTCTGGTAAGACAACAACTACTGGTAAACTTGCTACATACTTGAAGTCTAAGCAGAAAAAAGTTCTTATTGTTGCAGCCGACTTACAGCGTTTAGCAGCAGTGGAGCAACTTCGTCAGATTACAGCTCAGATAGAGGTCGAACTCTACGAAGATGAAGCTACGAAAAACCCTGTAGAGGTTGTTCGCTCAGCACTAGAGTATGCAAAGAGTAAGATCTTTGATGTAGTGCTTATAGATACAGCAGGACGACTCGCTATAGATGATGAGCTTATGAGTGAGCTTGATGAAGTCAAAAAAGTAGCAAATCCAGATGAGATTTTCTATGTAGCTGACTCACTCACAGGTCAAGATGCTATCCGTACTGCAACTACATTTAAAGAGAAGATCGGTATAGATGGCGTTATCCTTTCAAAGTATGATGGTGATTCTAAGGGTGGAGTAGCTCTTGGGCTCTCTTCTCAAGTACAAGTACCACTACGTTTTATCGGTATGGGTGAGAAGATGGAAGACCTTGAGGTCTTTATTCCTGAGCGTATTGTCAACCGTCTTATGGGATTTGGTGATGTTGAGGGTCTTGCTGAAAAGACTGCAAATATCATCGATGAGAAAGATGCCAAACGTTTAACGAAGAAGATTCAAAAAGGTAAGTTTAATTTTAACGACTTTTTAGAGCAGATGGAGTCTATGAAGAAGATGGGTTCTATGAGCTCTATCATGGGAATGATTCCAGGTATGGGTGGTATGAGTAAGGCTATAAAAGACTTTGACTTTGAAAATTCAAGTGAGCTAAAAAATATCAAAGCAATGGTGAGCTCTATGACAGCAAAAGAGCGTGAAAATCCAGATCTTTTAAACAACTCTCGTAAGTCAAGAATCGCTACAGGTTGTGGACTGACAGTAGTTGAAATCAACCGTATGATCAAGCAGTTTAAAAATGCTGGAAAAATGGCAAAGAAATTTTCTGGTAAAAATGGTATGAAACAACTCCAATCAATGATGGGTGGCATGGGAGGACCTGGTGGCATGGCAGGTCTCCCTCGCTAGAGCTTCATAGCTTTTTAAGAATTACTTCGCTATAATTTCGCCATCGTAATAACTTCTGAAATAATCCCTCTGTGATTAGAAGGTATTCTCTTTTGAGAATATAAGACGCCAAATGGCGGTAAGAGGCACAATAAACTACTTGTATTTATTTACAAACTACATTTATTCTGCAAAAATACCCCGCAAAATTTTTATATACCAAGGAAATAACATGACAGTAATTAGACTTACTCGTATGGGAAGAAAAAAGAGACCATTTTACCGTTTAGCGGTAACTGATAGCCGTAAACGTAGAGATGGTGGTTGGATCGAACTTATCGGTCACTACAATCCAATGAATGAAGAGAAAACGCTTGTTGTTGATAATGAAAGACTTGATTACTGGTTAAGCGTTGGTGCTAAGATGAGTGATCGTGTTAAAAAGATTACAGGTCGTTAATCATGATTGCTGATTTCGTTGCTGAATTTGCTAAGCTTATCGCATCGCATCCTGATGATGTAAAAGTCGAGGTAAAAGAGGGTGATGAAGTAACAGAGATCGTACTCTATGCCAACCAAGCCGATATAGGTAAACTGATTGGTAAAAGTGGTAAGATGATTGGAGCTATTAAAACAGTTATCTCTGGTTGTAAAGCTAAAGATGGTGTGAGTTATAGAATTAATGTCGAAGCACTTTAAAAAAGAACCTCTTCTTCACATTGCTACTATCGGTAAAACGGTAGGTATCAAAGGTGACATGAAGTTTCATGATAAGTCTGATTTTCCAGAGCAGTTCAAGGTTGGAAGCTCTTTTTTGATAAACAAAAAAGACCGAATAACTCTTACTGAGGTAAATCAAGAACGTGGTTTAGTAAAGATAAATAATCTTTCTAATCCTCAGGATTGTAAAAAGTTTGTGAATGCAAAGCTTTATACAACTTATGAAGAGACGAGAGAGAACTGCCATCTTGAAAAAGGCGAGTATTTCTTTTTTGATTTAGAAGATTGTGAGATATATGAAGACTCAAAGTTACTTGGAAAAGTGCAAGAGC
>JALWTK010000177.1 GCA_027082875.1 Sulfurimonas sp.
CGTGATGCTACTGATATGATTATAGATGAGGGATGGAAGTTTGGGATTTATCCTTTTTTGCTCACACTAGAAAATAGAGTAGGGCTTCAAGAGAGTTTTCATTTTGATTCTGTTTTAAACAAGTACCAAAAAGAGGTACTCAAACGCTATGCAAGTGATGATAATCTTCAAAAGCATAGTGGTATTCGAGCATCAGCTGAAAACTTTAAAATAGTCTATATGGGTGAAGAGGAACAACTCCGTGAACTGCATGAGCATTTAGAAGATAAGTTTGGCAATACTTTGAAGTTTATTCTTGCTCCTGAAGCTTATGTTGGATGCTACTTTCTGATGATACTCCATCCCGAAGCTGACAAATCTCACGGTATCAAAAGTGTTAGTGAACACCTAGGGTTTGACCTAGAAAAGCTCACAGTTTTTGGCGATAATTTTAACGACATAGGGATGTTTGAGTTAGCAAAGACTTCAGTAGCCGTTGCAAATGCACAGCCTGAGGTTAAAGAGATGGCAGATGTTGTTCTCGCGTTTAAGAACGATGAAGATGCAGTTGCTCACTACCTAGAAGGTCTTAACAAATGATAATAATCGGCATACTCTTTTTCATCTTCGGTTTTGTCACATGGCTCAACGGCTCACTTATCCCTTTTCTCAAACTCCTGCTTACACTAAGTGATTTTGAAGCCCTGTTTGTAACCTTCGCGTTTTATATAGCTTACACAGTGATGGCGTTACCAATGGCGAGTATACTGGAGAAAACTGGATATAAAAAAGGGATGAGTCTTGGTCTAGCTATTATGAGTGTGGGGAGTCTACTCTTTATTCCTGCTGCTCTATATGCTGAGTTTAGTCTCTTCTTAGTGGCACTATTTTCACTAGGTACTGGATTAACACTTCTGCAAACAGCTTCAAACCCCTACATAGTGCTACTCGGTCCCATAGAGTCAGCTGCTATGCGAATAAGTATCATGGGACTTATCAACAAAAGTGCTGGTGTTTTAGCTCCTCTTGTCTTCACTGCTCTTATCTTCTCAGGTATGGGAAGTGTTGAGAGCTACACCGATGCAAGTTTAGCCTCCTTAGCGAACAAACTCATCCTTCCTTACTCTCTCATGGCGTTTGCTCTTGGAGGGCTTGCACTCTTTGTTCACTTTTCCTCTTTAAAAGAGCTAGAGTTTGAAGAAGATATTTATGACGAGAGTTCTATCTTTGCTATTCCTAGAGTTGTTTTAGGAGCTCTTGCACTCTTCTTTTATGTAGGAATAGAGGTTATTGCTGGAGATACTATTGGGCTTTATGCACAGAGCATTGGGGTAGAGGGTGCAACGGCTCTTACCTCTTACACTATGGTTTTTATGGTCATCGCTTATCTCGCTGGAGTGGCGTTTATACCTCGTTATCTCTCACAGGAGAGAGCACTTATTCTTTCCACTCTATTTGGTTCACTCTTTTTACTTGGAGTGGTGTTTAGCTCGACTGCCAGTCACTCTATTTCTGAAATACTATGGGGCTGGAGTGGCATTATGACACTACCAAATAGTGTGACATTTGTAGCACTATTAGGTCTTTCAAATGCTCTAATCTGGCCAACTATCTGGCCTCTTGCACTAGAAAACCTAGGAAAGCATACAGCAAAAGCAAGTGCACTTCTCATCATGGCTATCGCAGGTGGAGCAGTTCTCCCATTGGCATTTGGAAAGATTGCAGAGTTAAGTGGCTCCATGCAGAGCACATATCTTTACGGCATCATCGCTTATGGTGTCATCCTTTTTTATGCTCTAAAAGGACACAAGATCCAAAAGTGGAGTAAGTAAATGTATGCTGTAAAAAAATTTGATAATGGCTTTGAGTATATAGAAGTAAGTAACACCAAGGCAAGTGCCAAAATAGCTCTTCAAGGAGCTCATCTCTTTGAGTATAAACGCGAGGGTGAAGAAGATATCTTATGGCTAAGTGAGGAGAGTTCTTTTGAAAATGGTACCGCTATTCGTGGAGGTATCCCTATCTGCTGGCCGCGTTTTGGAGTGCTAGATAAGAGTATGCCTGCTCATGGGTTTACTCGGACTGCTCTTTTTGAGCTGCTCAGAGTAGAGGAAAAAGATGACTCTACAACTGAAGTTCTTTTCTACTTAGAATACTCCCCTGAGAGTCGTGCTATTTGGAATTATGCTTTTAGATTGGAAGTGAAGTTTATAATCGGTGAAAAGTTGGAAGTAGAACTCACCACAAAAAACTTAGACTCAAAAGAGATGCTTATCACGGAAGCTCTGCACACTTACTTTCGTGTTTCAGATATAGCTGATGTAGAAATAAGAGGTCTTGAAAGCTGTACTTTTATAGATACTCTTGAAGATAGAAGAAGCAGTGAAGATAAAAGTATAAAGATAGATGCAGAATGCGATAGAGTTTATCTTAATGTCAATGAGAAGATAACACTTCATGATAAAAACAGAGAGGTAGAACTCACAAGCCAAGGAGCTTCCTCAGCAATAGTTTGGAACCCATGGATAGAAAAAGGTTCTCGAATGAGTGGGATGAGAGCAGATGCTTATAAAGAGTTTGTCTGCATAGAGAGTGCTAATGCCTTCGATAACGCCTATACTTTAAAGCCTTCAGTATCACATACTCTGTATTTACAACTCAACTAAACGCAACACTCTTCAGAGTCACTACAACTCTTAAACGTAGGAAGCTCAATACTAAGATGACGAATCTCCTCTAAAGCTTCAAGGCGAAACCTATCAAGGGGAGAACGAACAGAATAGTATGCCCAAGTCCCTTTTCTCTCAACTCGTAAAAAGCCGGCATCTTTGAGAAGTTTCAGGTGTCGTGATAAACGTGACTGGATCATATCTAAAGAGTTTTGCAGGTCACATACACAGCACTCTCCATTTTCATCTATAAAACGTAAAAGTAGTACTCGTGTTGCATCATTTAGTGCAGAGACACTCTTTAAAAAAACTTCCATTCTTTACCCCTTTTGTAAAGAGAGTTTATCATAAGAAAGTAACTATATCAAGATATATTGATTTATAAAAAAGTATAACTTAATGACTAACCCTATTTCGACCTTCATTTTTTGAAGTGTATAATAAAGTATCTACTCGTTTAAAAAATGTTTCTATATCATCATCATCTTCTAGTTCTGCAACACCAATACTGATAGTTATTTTTCCTATTTTTTCAAAATCATACTCTTGCACATCTTCTCTGAATCTCTCTGCAAAAATAGTTGCATTTTGGAGCGATGTATTTTGCATAATGATTAAAAATTCCTCCCCTCCGTATCTCCCTATATAATCTATATCTCTTACTGAATCTCTTACTATATCAGATAGTGATGCTAAAATCTTATCACCTACATCATGTCCATATGTATCATTTACAACTTTAAAATGGTCAATATCATACATAATTATTGATAAAGGGGTGCGATGGCGTTCTGAACGTTTTATCTCTTTTTCAAGAATATTCATAATAGAGTATCTGTTGTGAAGTTGTGTCAATAGATCTGTTGTTGCTAGTTTTTCAAAATTGTCTTTGAGCTTTTTAAGTTCTGATGTTCTCTCTTGTACCTTCTCTTCTAAATGTATGTTGAGCTTTTCAAGTTCTCTATTCTTTTCTTGAATACTCTGCTCATAAGTAGTGAAATATTTTTTAATTTTTTGTGATAAAAGGAGAGAAAAAACTAAGGATATAAATAAGACAATAATTGCAAAGAAAAATATATACTTTGTCTTCTCATTATACATATCAATCATGCTAATTTTCTGTTTTTTCACTTTGTTGTCGATTTCAGAGAGAAAAAAACCACTTGTAAGTATCCAGTCTGTATTGGGAATTCTCTTTGCATAAGCATACTTTTTTTCTATTTTTCCATTGGAAGGATTTTGCCAATCATAAACAAAAGTAATAGACTCTTTTCCTTTTATTTTTTTTTCAAACATGGCAATCGTTTTGAGAACAAGCTTGTCAGTAATTTTTACATTTTTCCCTACAAATTGAGGGAGTTTATTATGTACTAATAACTCTCCTTTAGAATTGAGTATTGCTACATAATGATCTCCGAGTCTGTCTATTTGATTGATGAGATTAAACAAGAATCTATCAGTCTTTTTTGTTGCTGTATCTAAAAATTCTGCAGAACCTATACACCAGTTGTATGGTGTAAAAGTTTTTACAAATGCTACTTGCTTATATTGTTCATTAGCATTAGGTTTTGTAAAGGTATCCCACAAATATCCCTCTTTTTTATTTTGACAAATGGCACTCTCTTCTTGAACGATATATCTGCCTTGAGCATCTTGAAAATTAATAAAGGATTTTCCTGGTATCAGCTTTTTATTTTCAAGTAAATAGTGGACACCAGAGTAGTCCATAACCCAAATATAGCTCTCGGATTGATTCCAAGAAAAGGGTCGAAGGCTTGTGGTGATTATATCTTTTATTTCAGCTTCAGTTTTTTTATCTTTATACTCATTATAAATGCTAGTTATTAGGTTAGTTGCTGTATAAACACGCTCTTTTACTCTGTTGATTAACTCATTTTTTATTCTTGATTTTTGATATACGATAAGATCTGAGAGATTATTTACCTTTCTTTCAAGTGATTTTTCTTCATGATTTAAGGCATTGGCTTTGAGATTTTTGATGCTAGATTCAAAGCTTGAAGAGTAGACATTATAAGAGCTGGCTATTATTAAGAATACAAAAAGAGGTAGAAGAATAAGAGGTGCATAAGTGATGACTTTGAGAAAATTCTTATTACTTAACATAGGCACTCTATCATTAAATTATTTAACAAATATTCTACTCTTTTTATCCTTAAGTACAAATCCCTTACTCACTTATGACTCTTCACCAATATCTTCATTCCAAAGTATTGCAGACTCTTCTATAAACTTTTTCATCATACTTATACACTCTTCATGATTGATGATCTCTAAAGAAACACCTCGTGAGCTTACATACTCTTCTGGACCTTGAAAATTTTTGTTTTCACCTACTACAACTTTTGTAATTCCATATAAAAGTACTGCTCCACTGCACATATCACAAGGGGAGAGTGTTGAGTAGAGAGTTGCTCTTTTGTATTCACTAGCACTTAGCCTACCCGCATTTTCTAAGCAATCCATTTCAGCATGAAGGATTGCACTTGAATTTTGAATGCGTTTATTGTGACCTCTACCAATAATCTTACCATCTAATACAAGAACTGAACCAATAGGAATACCACCCTCTTGTAAACCTTTTTTAGCTTCTTGTATCGCTTCTTCTAAAAACTTATTCATTATATAGCACCTCGTCTCAAAAGTATACAACAAAATGGCAAAAAAATTATTATATCAATATATATTGATTTATAGATTTTATTTTGCTATAGTTTCATCAGATTATTATTAGGAATATTTATGATTATAGCATTTGGACTTTTTTTAGTCACTCTTACTTTTATTATTTGGCAACCTCGTGGTTTACAGATTGGAACTTCGGCTGTTGTTGGGGCTGTTGTGGCTCTACTCATTGGAGTTGTCAGTTTTGATGATGTGCTTACAGTAACAGGCATCGTTTGGGATGCGACACTGGCGTTTATAGGGATCATTATTCTCTCTATGGTACTTGATGAGATAGGATTTTTTGAGTGGGCAGCTATTAAAATGGCAAAACTTAGCGGAGGAAGTGGCAAGAAACTTTTTGTTTATATCTTACTTCTTGGTGCCTTTGTAGCAGCATTTTTTGCTAATGATGGAGCAGCACTTATCCTCACACCTATTTTACTTGCTAAAATGAAGTACCTCAAGATGAAACCACTTGCTATCTTCGCGTTTTTAATGGCGGGAGGATTTATAGGCGATAGTGCTTCAAACCCGCTAGTTATTTCAAACCTCACAAACATCGTAACAGCAGGTTACTTTAATATCGGATTTATCGAGTATATGCAACATATGTTCCTACCAAACTTACTCGCTATCATCGCCTCTATAGTCGTACTTTTTATCTACTTCCGTAAAGATATTCCACTCACTGTAAATGTAGATGAGCTTCCAGAGGCTTCAAGTGTCATCAAAAACCAAACTATGTTCAAACTCTCTTGGGGATTTTTAGCACTGCTTATGGGTGGTTACTTCATAGGAGATAGATACCATCTGCCTATCTCTGTATTTGCTCTTGGTGGGGCACTTCTGTTTTTAGCTATAGCAAACTACTACAAGGCTGTTAAACCTGTTGAAACGATCAAGTCTGCTCCATGGCAGGTAGTGTGGTTTAGTATAGGTCTGTATGTAGTGGTCTATGGCCTTAAAAATGCAGGGCTTACAGATATCATAGCTTCATGGATTGTTGAGCTTCAAACACAAGGTACTACCGTAGCTATCATAGGTACAGGTTTTCTCTCTGCGTTTATAAGCTCAGTGATGAACAACATGCCAACCATCATGATAATGGACATCGCCATAGATAAAGTCGGTTATGTAGGTAATGAAGCTCTAGTCTATGCGAACATCTTAGGCTCAAACCTAGGACCAAAAATGACTCCAATAGGTTCATTAGCAACTCTTTTATGGTTACATGTACTTGCACAAAAAGGTGTAAAAATTGGCTGGGGAGAGTATATGAAAGTAGGGCTAGTTATAACGCCACCAGTACTTTTTGTGGCTCTTTTAGGGTTGCTGTAGCGAAGTCAATCAGACTTCGACTCTCGTTCACTCTATCCAGCTCTCATCTTGAGGATTTTTGCTACATCTATAGGCTCAGAATATTTCACAAACTTTTCACTCTTTGTCTCTATGGCATACATAGTCATCCTATCGGCTAACTCGTTGCCCTCAAACCCTGCATGGGCTTTGATGTGAGAGAGTTTTACCTCTGCTCTTATCTCATTGTAAAGATAATAGGCTTTTTTAATGATGTCGAGATTTTTTATCGCACCACCTTTTTTTGTCCAGCCTTTCTTTTCCCAGTTGATTGCCCAAGTTTGGATGCAGTCTATGGAGTACTTTGAGTCACATTTTATCTCTGCTTTATTGCCTGACTCTGTCTCGCGTTTAGCAATCACTAGAGACTCATAGAGTGCACCTAACTCTGCTGTGTTGTTTGTGCCCATAGGCTCATAGAGACCATACCAGAGTTCAGCGAGTTCACCACCACGGTAGATAGCTACACCACTTCCTGCTTTTCCTGGATTTGGGTTACATCCGCCATCGCAGTAGATAGTGACATCACCCTTTGGCGTTATAACTTTCTCTTGAGATTTTTCATTTACTTCCGATACTTGAGTTTCACCCTTACGAAATTTTTGTAGAGCTTTATAGTTCTCTATAATTGTTTTTCTAGAAGTTTTTGCTTTAATATTTGCGAGCAGTACAAAGAGCTCTGCCCTAGCATCGGAGAGTTCTTTACCAAGAGAGAGTGCTACGAAGTTCTCAGCATCACTCTCTTTGAGACCTAAAAGGATAAGTTGTTCGGCGTTTACAGCACCAGACTTATCAAGACCTAGTTCTAAAAGTTCTTCTGTGACTATTTGCATGTAGTTGTGTAAGGCATGTCAAACGCGATGCTAATGTCATTCCACCCTTTGTTTTTATGACCAGCTACATTTTTGTTCAGTGTACGAAGAGCAGGCACTAAGTCAAAGTCTATGGCATCTATAACGCCAGTTGCTAGGATATGAGATCCTTTTGTTTTGTAAGACATCGGAATGTTTTGTGTTTTCCCATTGAGAGTGATGCTTACTAGCAATTTTTTTGCATTAGCTGAGATGATTTTTGCAGTGATTTTTTTTGTACTGAGATTAGCTGTGAAGAACTTTGCGATATTTTGGTTCTTAAGTGCTAAATGTGCATCAATGTTTCCAAGAGAGAGTTTCACTGAAGAGCCCTCTAACATCTTTGCAAGTGTAGAAGCATTGGCGTTTGTAACACTGAGGTCAGTTTTTGAAAAATTCCCACCAACACCTATCTTTGCCATTGTTTTATAAGAAATCCATTTGACATCTATAGAGTCAGAGTTAAAACACTCTTTTGCGTTAAGAGAAGAAAATGAGAGTGCCATAAGAGAAGCTAGTATAATTTTTTTCATGAGAGAACCTTTTGGTTAAATATGAAAAGATTATAGCTTGTTATGATAAATAGGCTTAAGTAAATGCTCTTGTTCTTTTAAAATAAATCCCTGCTACCACAAAGAGCAACATTATCGAAATAATCAAAAAGAGCCCTTGTATGCCAAATCTTGCTACAACTGGCTCAAAAAGTATGGGTGAAAAAAACTGCCCAAAAAAGAAACTCGAAGTAAGCAGTCCTACTGCTCGACCGCGTTTAGAGGCATGCACTAAAGAGAGTAACCATGTGTTGATATTTACAGTCACAAGCGCAAAGCCCACACCCATAAAGAAACTAGCAAAAAAGAGATGGTAGACATAGTCTACTTGCGAAATAATAAAAAGCCCTACTGCGAAAGAGAGATATGTAATCATGAAAATCTGTGCGAAACTTAGTCTTGCTTTGAGGTAGTGATACTGTTTGGATGTTGTGGCGGTAATAAGCATAGAAAACGCGATAAAGTAAGAGACTAGAGAGGGAGAACCTCCAAGCTCGTTGATGACTAGATAAGGGAGTTGTGTTGGTAGCATATAAAAAAGGAGCATAGAGAAGAAGCCTGTGATGTAGACAGGAAGAAGATTTACATTGAGCTCTAGGTCTGTGGCATTGTGCTTATGCTCATGCGGTAGCTCTTTAAGTGAGCTAAAAACTAAGGGTAAAAAAAGAAGAGGCACTAGATAGATAAGAAAAGGATAGTTCCAGCCTAGATGTGCTAAAAATCCACCAGAGAGGATAAAGACAATCCCACTAAGCCCCACAAACATACCCTGCAAGGACATAAACTTATGCCGCTCTTTATCTGAAAAGTAGTCACCAACTAAGGCTAAGGATGCTGTCATGATAAGAGCCACCGAAAAACCAAGCACCGCTCGACCTATTAAGATATAGTAAAAGTTTTCCAAATAGTACCCAGAACTTCCACCTACGATAAATAAAACTATTCCTACAAAAAGAGGTTTAAGTCGCCCTATCTTATCTATAAGCATACCTGCAAATGGTGCGAAGAGTGCTACCATCACGGAGGGAATAGTCAAAAGAAGTTTAGATAAAAATTCGATATGTTTCACATCACCAAAATGATGGGCAATGAGTGGTAGAGCGGCGACTATAGCTATACCTGACATCACACCCAGAGAAGAAAGAACAAGTAGGGAAAACTTTATCATCTCACACACTCAACTTATCTAGGAGTTTTTGAAAGTTTTTTATATGAATATTTTTGCGAGAGACTTCGATGATGCCATCTTTTTTTATTTTCTGAATGGAACGATTGACTACTTTACGGACACTTCCCACCATGGATGCTAAATCATCATGAGAGAGATTATCTATGACATCGAGTTTTGACTCTCCGTTGACTGTTTTGGTAAAACGGGCGAAGAGTTGGAGCACTCTTTGGTAGACATCATAAAAAGAGAGACTTACCGCTAAGTTTTCCATAGACTTGAGTTGTGAAGCGACATAAGCATAGAAGTACTGGCGAAATTTTGCATCGCTGAGTATCATCTGCTCTACATCTGCGAGAGGGACTTGAATAACATGAGCATCTTCTAAGACCTCTGAGATATATTGGTTTGGTTTACCATCTAGCAGGGCTACAACATCAAACATATCTCCATGAGAGAGCATATAAAGAGTTTGTTCTTTAGAGGTTTCAAAGTCTATGTCGTAGATCTTTATCTTGCCACTCATGATGAAGTAGAAGTAGCGAAGAGTATCCCCACTTGAGAGTGGATCTTCACCTTTTTTGAAGTATAAATCTTTTGAATTTTTTACTACAAGAGGAGCACTCTGTACCTCTTGTAGTATAAGCTGTTGTGAGTTGTTTATATTTTGCATAGTGTGTGATTATACACTATACACGATTAATTTTTCTATTTTATTTTGACTGTTTTAGGTTTTGCTTTTTGTGTTTTTTGGAGTTCGATTATGAGTCTACCATCCTCAAAAGAGGCATCAACCTTCTTTGTATCTACACTCTCAGGAAGCATAAAACGGCGTTCAAGTTTCCCAAAAGAACTCTCACACACATAGTAATTTTCACGACTAAGCTCATTTTTGAAGTGTCGAACTGCTGTGACTACGAGCATATCATCCTCTATCTTGATATCAACATCCTCTTTTTTCACACCTGGGAGATCCACCTCTACATGAAAACTACTATCCTCCTTTTTAGCGAGGTTTGCAAATGGCAGATGTGACGCCAAGTTATCAAATGTCTCTGCCACTTTTTTACTTACAAGTTGAGTACCTTTTTCTATCTCAGTTCCAATATTTTTTGCACTTTTTACAATATCCATAATAGTCTCCTTTTATAAATAAATTTTCTAGTTAATTGCAATCTTTCTTGATTTTTCTACCTCTTGTACCTCTAGCTTTGGCACAATAACCTCTAAGACACCATCTGCACTCTCGGCATGAATCTGCTCAATATCTGCATCATCAGGAAGCGAAAATGAACGAGAAAATGTCCCAAAACTACTCTCAACTTTGTAGTAATTTTCCTCTTTTATCTCCTCTTTGACCTTGCGTTCACCTGAGATGATAAGTGTGTTATCTTCCACACTGATGTCAATATCTTCTTTTTTCATTCCGGGAAGGTCTACCTCTACATGGTAAGCTGCTTCACCCTCACGTGTATTTATAGCTGGAGAGAAGTCTGCTGTAAAACTACTCTCTTTTTGTGGTGTATACTCATTTAACATGGAGTTAAGAAGGTCAAAACCTCTACGAAACTCACTCATTTGTCTACTTGGATTGTATCTTGTTACTAACATAATAAACTCCTTTTTTCTCTAATTATTTTTTATTTACACCGAAATTATAGAAAATTTTAAAAAGAA
>JALWTK010000178.1 GCA_027082875.1 Sulfurimonas sp.
GAGCATAAATCTTTCATCTTTTGAAGTTCTGCAACTATCGATGCAGGGGCAATAGCCATAACTTCATCAATCTGTTCTACATACTGGAGGTAAACAAGCTTAGTAAGCCACTCTTCATTTAAAGAGATAAACTTATCTATGTTGATATGTTTGAAGTCTTCTATACTAAGTGTCTCAAACATCTCCACTAAAAGTTCAGGTATCTTTATATTAGATATTTGCATAAGCGGAGTAACTTCTAACTTTGTAAAGATAGCATTTGCAAGTGAAGCTACACTTGAAAGATTTTTCTCACCCATAAACTCAACGCCAACTTGATACTGCTCAGTCGTTGGATACGTTACTACAGGTTGGATGTAAAACCATTTCTTCTGCGTAGTATTTTTTCCTAAACGTTTTTCTATAATACGAACAACATCAATAGTACTATCAGCTCTTAGAGAAAGAGAGTTATTTCTCGCATCATTTACTTTAATAAGTTGGCGTTTATCAGCGATACTTAGTTCTTGGTGGTAAGAAAAAATAGGTGTAACTATCTCTTCAAATCCATTTGCATCAAGTATCTCACTCGCTATATTTTCTATACGGCGTTTTACTTTAGCAGAAGCACCAAAGTATAACTTACTTCCGTTAGGAATCTCGTGTTCAAGTATCATTTATATCTCTTTTTTTTCTAATGCTGTTTTAAAATAAGTTTCATTATAAACTTTTGAAGCAAGACCACTATACTCTAAACGCCCCATACGATGTAAAATAAGTTCTATAGAGTTTACAACCCAGATAGATTCATAAGTTGCGATAAGTCCCATTTGGTTGATACGAAAAATCTTCCCTTTAAGGTGATCTTGCCCACCTGCAACATTTACTCCATACTCTTCTTTTAAAGCTGAGCGAATTTTTGAAGCATCTACATCATCAATAGTTGTCATACTTTTTGCTGGGACTTTTGGATAACTATGTAAACCTAGAGCTTCAAGTGCAGCTCTTGTAGACTTTGCACGACGTGCCGTATTACAATAAAGTACACCAACACCACCCTCTTTTTCTATCGTTTCTAAAACTTCTAAAAGTCCTATAATGAGAGTAGTTGCAGCAGTATATGCTGTCGTATTTTGACGCTGTTTTTTGATCTCTGAAGCGAGGTTAAGGTAGTAACCAACACCAGAGCCAATAGTTTCGATGGCTGCATTTGAAAGACCTAGTATAGCAAGACCAGGAGGAAGCATAAGTGCTTTTTGACTTCCTGCGATAAGACAGTCAATATTTTCAACATTTATTCTCTCAACACCAACAGCAGTAATACCATCAGCAATAATCATAATCTTCGGATTAATCGCTTTTACAGCCTTTGCAAGCTCTTCTACAGGATGACGAAGTCCACCTGCTGATTCGCTAATCTGAACAGCAATAGCATCAATATCAGAGTTTTCTTTGAGAGCTTCTACAACAGCTTCAACTGAAACTGGAGTATCCCACTCATTTTTAATCTCTACATTTTTAAGCCCATGAGCAGTGGCAATCTTGCCAAAACGCTCACCAAACTTTCCAGAGTTTACAGAAAGAAGTGTATTTTTACAGAGGTTAATAACTGCAGCTTCCATAGCACCAGTACCAGAAGAGGCGATCATTACAACTTCATCAGTTGCAAAGAGATTAAAAAGGTGTTTACGAGTCTTTTCAAAAATAGCTTCAAATTCTGGAGTACGGTGATGCATAGTCTCATCTGACATGGCATTACGAACATTTTGTGGAACTGGAGTTGGTCCGGGTGTAAAAAGTAACATATAATTTCCTACGAGATTTAGTGTTTAGGTGTCATCTTACGATGTACAAAAATATGGCAAAACCAAATTTTTTTAAAAAACCTTGTATTATATCGAAATATTTTTAAAGATAATGAAGATTGTCTGTTATTTTGGCATTCTCATAGTAATTGTGTGTAAAGTTTTGAAGATTGCTTCTTCTTGAAAAGGCTTTACCATATAACCATTAGCACCTTTTTTAATCATTTTAAGTACCGACTCTTTTGAGCCTTCTGTTGTTGCCATGATGATACGAGTTTTATTCCACTCTTTATTCGCACGAACTGCTTCTACTACTTCTTCACCATTCATATTAGGCATATTCCAGTCAAGAAGCATGATATCTACTTTTTTATCTTTCATCACATCCATAGCAACTACACCGTCTTCCGCTTCATAAATATTTAGCTCTTTATACTCTGATTCTTTAAAAAAACGTTTTATAGTATTTGTCAAAACACGTCTTACAATCTTACTATCATCTACAATTAATACATTCATCAATATTTCCTATACATTATGTTAAAATGTCAAACTTTTTGAGTTTAACACATCTAAATAAATATTATCTTTAAATTGTCGCTAAAAAATCACAAATCATATAAACAAGGAAAAACATGGACATATTAAGTGCTATCATCTTAGGAATTATAGAAGGATTTACAGAATTTCTCCCTATCTCATCAACAGGTCATCTCATCGTTGCAAGTGAATTTTTGGGTATTGAGCAGACTAATGTTACAAAGGCTTTTGAGGTTATTATTCAGTTTTCCGCTATTTTAGCAGTTGTCTTTAATTACAAAGATAAATTCACTCTAGAAAAAATCGATCTGTGGAAAAAAGTACTTCTTGCCTTTCTTCCTATTGCTATCATTGGATTTATTTTCTCTCACCAGATCAAAGAACTCTTTAGCATCAATATTGTAGCTATTATGTTTATTGTCGGTGGTGTAGTATTTCTTATTGTGGAAAAATTCTTTCTCAAGGATGAAACAAAACTTTTAGACAATGTAGAAGATGTAACAATAAAACAATCTTTAGTTATCGGTTTTGCACAGATTTTTGCTCTTATTCCCGGTACAAGTCGTGCGGGATCAACCATCATCGGTGCTCTTCTTGTTGGTTTAAGTCGAAAAGCGAGTGCTGAGTTTAGTTTTTTGCTCGCATTTCCTGTGATGAGTGCTGTAACTGCTCACGATATTTTAAAACATTACAAAGAGTTTGATGGGGCTAACCTGCTTAATCTTGGTATAGGTTTTGTAGTATCGTTCGTAGTAGCTTATCTTACTATAAAGCTTTTCTTGAAGTTTTTAGAGAAGTTTACCTTTGTAGCATTTGGTGTTTATAGAATAATTTTTGGTATAGTTTTACTCGTTTTGTTTAACTAGATGGTATAAAAATTGCTTGAAACTCTTTAACAACTTCATGTTAAAGGAGATATCATGCAAATATTTAGCAGATATAACACCCAGATACATATGTTTTTCAATTCACTTGAAGAGCAGTTTTATAGACTAAGTCTAAAACTATTATAGTGTTTTTAGAACTTTTCTAGCAAGACTCAATGCCTTAGAGCGATGAGAGAGTTTTCTTTTTGTCTCATCATCTAACTCACCTAGTGTTTTATCGTATCCTAGTGGTATGAACATTGGGTCATATCCAAAACCACCCTCCCCTTGTGCCTCTGTAAGTGCCGTTCCATACATCCATCCATGCACAGTTCTCTCGACATCTTTTGTTACTATTGCTATAGCTGCTGTGTAAAATGCAGGTGAACTCTCAGCTCCAACAGCTTTGATATTTTTCATAAGAGCATTAAGGTTATCTTTATCATCTGCATCTTCTCCACCATATCTTGCACTATAGATACCAGGTGCACCATCTAAGACCTCTACACTTATGCCACTGTCATCAGCTATAACTATGACCTCCTTATCATCAAGAGCATTAAAAACTGCATGTGCTTTTAGGAGAGCATTATCCTTAAAAGTATCTGCATCTTCTACTATCTCAAACTCTTCTATAAGCTCTGAGTAAGGTATCACCTCAAAATCTTTACACATCGCTTTTATTTCCCTTACTTTGCCTTTATTAGAGGTAGCTAAAACTAATTTCACTTGCTTTTCCTTGTAGGTATCTATTATTCTTTTTCCATTATAATTCCGACATTATACTATAAGTGTAAGACTATATTTTAAAGGCTTTATATGTTCAAAAAAGTACTCCCTCTCTCCTCCATTCTTTTCTTAAGATTTTTAGGACTCTTTCTCGTTTTACCAGTCCTCTCTGTTTATGCACTTGATCTTAAAGGTGCTACACCCTTTCTTGTAGGTATTATTGTTGGTGGTTATGCACTAACGCAGGCAATCTTTCAAGTACCATTTGGAACGCTTAGTGACAAGATAGGTCGTAAACCGACTATTCTTATCGGTCTACTTATCTTTCTTGCAGGTTCACTTATCGCTGCCTATGCGACTGACATCTACACACTAATGTTGGGTCGTTTCTTACAAGGTGCTGGTGCTATTGGTTCTGTTGTAACTGCTATGATTTCTGATCTTGTTGAAGAGAAGGTTCGTGGTCATGCTATGGCTATCATGGGTGGTTTTATCGCTATGAGTTTTGCTCTTGCTATGGGTCTTGGTCCTGTTGTAGCGGCTCACTTCGGTATTAGTTCTATCTTTCTTATCACTGCTGTTCTCGCAGTTCTTGCCATCGGTGTGTTATTTACAAAAGTACCAACACCTCCAAAGATTAAGCATATCTACCATAACAAATCAAAAACTTCAGATATTTTAAAAGATAGTAACCTTTTAAATATGATCATCATCAACACTATGCAAAAGGGTCTTATGACTGTTGCCTTTGTGCTTATTCCTATCCTCCTTACAAAACCTGAGTATGGATTTAACTGGGCAAAGAGTGATCTTTGGATGGCTTATGTTCCTGCTATGGTAGCTGGACTCATCGCTATGGGACCGGCTGCTGTATTTGGAGAGAAGAAAAACATCCCTAAGCAGATTTTTCTTATAAGCATCGTTCTCTTTTTAGCATCTTTTCTGATCATGGGATTCACACACTCTAGTGTAGTATTTGTTCTTGGTGTAGTTGCCTTCTTTGTGGCGTTTAATATGATGGAGCCACTTGTGCAGTCTATGATCTCTAAGTTTGCTAAAGTACACCAAAAAGGTGCAGCACTTGGTATCTCTAACTCTTCTGCATACTTTGCTACTTTCTTAGGTGGTACATTTGCTGGGCTTTATCTTGATATAAGTGACCGTGAAACACTAGCTATCTCTATCTCTGCTATAGTTGTTCTTTGGTTAGTATGGACTGCATTTAAACTCCAAAATCCAGTAAAACATTCTCACCTTTATATTCCTCAAGAGAGTATTGATTTTGATAAACTGGGTGCTTTAGAGAGTGAACATATTGCAGAATGGTATGTGAATGAAACGGAAGATGTTGTGGTTATAAAGTATGTAACTGCGGCTATGGAAGAAGACGATCTTAAAGCGAAAATCTCTAAATAGAGATTTTCACTTACTCTTTCTTACTTATCATCCAACTCACGAAGGGGGATGATAATACTAATGATAATAAGACCAATCCCAAACACCAGTATCGATAAACCTTCATGACCAGTAAATATAGTATTTAAAGTTGGTTTTCCTAAGCTCTCACCCATAATCATTTTAAATTTATCATAATAAAGAGTGAAAAAAAGTCCACCAAAGATTCCTCCAGCAGCACCTACCATAACATCTATTCTTCCCTCAGCAATAGAGACAGGACCCGTTCCCGGACACTTTCCAAAAATAGCCATCCCTATACCAAATAAAATACCACCCACAATAAGTCCACCAAGGATGACAGGCTTAATATGATACTCAGCATAGCCCATTTCAACCATTATATAAAGACCAATACTTGCTAATCCTATAGCCAAAAAGAGCATCTTAGGGACTACTGTATCTTTTAGCATTGCAAAACCTGCAATCTTTTCAAACTCTGCAACACGTGTGTATTGCACAATAACTCCGAAAATAAATCCTATAAGAAGTACTATCCAGACTGAACCATGAGGCTCTTGTCCAACTGTTGTAAATATACTTAATATTCTATCTAACATCATCTGCCTCACTTTTGTAAAATAATTTTCCAGTTATAAGAAGAGTCACTAAAACTACTCCACCAAAAATCATACTACTTATCGCACCTTGACTCATACCACTCAAAAAGTGTCCACTAGTACACCCACCAGCAAGTCGAGCCCCAATAATAAGTAGAAATCCACTTACAAAACTCCAAATAAGTCGAGACTTCACAGAGTCATTTTTATATTTTTTCCAAGCAGGAGGCATAAGAGTAAACTTAAATGTTTTTGTTACAAAGATAGAAGTTAAAAATCCACCAGCAAGTGCACCTAGAAGCATAACACCTTCCCATGCACCGGCATTATGTACTTCTTGAAGATATGGATACTCTTTTGGATCCAGATTAAAGAGAATTCCTGCAAAATAGGGAACATAAGTAGATGCCCCAATAGGTCTTCCTGCACCAATATAAGAGAATGCAAAAAGTAACAATCCCGCCATAAATATTCCACCAAGCCACCAAGGCATTTTTCTAATCATAAATATCCTTTATTAATTTATTAACGATATTATAACATTTATTCTATTTGATTATATTTACTATACATTTATATTATGAGTGGAGGAGGAGGGAAGTAGAGAGCATTTTACTCTCTACGGGTACTTAGTATTAACTTATTCTATTACTATTTTTGAGGAGTTACATACATGTTGAAGTAACGACCTTCAAACTTAGGTGGTTTTTCCATTACACCTAAGTCTTCAACCATTGGCCACACACGAAGAAGAACTTCTTTTCCTGCCATTGGATTAGCCATTTCACGACCACGTAAAAATACTCTAAACTTAACATGAAAACCTTTTTCTAAAAATTCTCTTGCATGTTTCACTTTAAAGTTCATGTCATTTTCAGCGATTTTCACAGAAAGTTTAATCTCTTTAACAACAATCTTTACTTGATTTTTACGTTGCTCTTTAAGTTTTTTCTCTTCTTGGTACTTGAACTTACCGTAATCCATAATCTTTGCAACAGGAGGCTTTGCATCTGGAGCGATTAGAACTAAGTCTAAGTCTAACTCATTTGCTTTTTCCATAGCCTCATCGAAAGAAACAATCCCTAGAGATTCTCCTCCATCTACATTACATCTTAACTCTGTCGCACGGATATCGTCATTCATTATGACACGGTTTTTCTTTTGGTTCAAAAA
Source organism: Sulfurimonas sp. (assembly GCA_027082875.1). GTDB lineage: Bacteria > Campylobacterota > Campylobacteria > Campylobacterales > Sulfurimonadaceae > Sulfurimonas. Next base: position 7,108 of record JALWTK010000178.1, read on the forward strand.
TTTACCTCATTTACTTTAGTTTGTATAAGTGTAAGAAATTCTTCTTCACTTATAATATATTGTTCTCTAGTTCTTCTGTCACGGATAGAGATAGTTTTGTTTTCTATCTCTTCATCACCGATAACTACAATCATAGGAACACGTGTTTTCTCAGCCGTTCTGATACGTTTGTTTAACGAATCGTTTTTAGCATATATCTCACTATCGGCATTAATATCAATAAGTTTATCTGATAAAAGCTTAGCATATTCTTTATGCGTCTCTGCAACAGGAACAATCGCTACTTGTGTAGGAGCTATAAACATAGGGAACTCACCAGCATAATGCTCAGTTAATATCCCGATAAAGCGTTCAAAAGAACCAAGAATAGCACGGTGAATCATAACTGGCTGAATTTTTTCATTGTCCTCGCCATTGTACTCAAGCTCGAAACGCTCAGGAAGGTTGTTATCAAGTTGAATAGTTCCACACTGCCACTCACGACCGATGGCATCAAGAATCTTGATGTCAATCTTAGGACCGTAAAATGCACCACCGCCCTCATCTATTGTATAAGGAAGGTTATGTTTCTCCATTGCACTTACAAGTGCCGCTTCTGATTTTTCCCAAACCTCTGCATCACCAACTGCTTTTTCAGGTTTTGTGCTTATAGTCATGTTGTATTTAAAATCAAAAGTAGTCATGATTTTATCTACAAAGTCTACAACTTCGATGATTTGCTCTTCTATCTGGTCTACAGTACAGAAGATATGTGCATCATCTTGAGTGAACTCACGAACACGGAAAAGCCCATGAAGTGCTCCAGTCATTTCGTGACGGTGAACTACACCATACTCAAAGTACTTGATAGGGAGATCACGGTAAGAGTGAAGCTCATCTTCATATACTTTAATATGCCCAACACAGTTCATTGGTTTAACACCAAACTCTATATCGTCAATATGTGTAAAGTACATATTTTCACCATAGTTTTGGTAATGACCAGAAGTCTTCCATAGGTCAGCACGAAGCATCTCTGGACCACGAACTGGCTCATAACCGCGTTTACGATGAGCTTTGAAAAGTAGTGATTCTAAACGAGCACGAAGACGCCCACCAGCTGGAAGCCAGATAGGAAAACCTGCCCCAACCTCTTCACGGAAAGTAAAGAGTTTCATCTCATTTCCTATCTTACGGTGGTCGCGTTTAGCCGCTTCTGCTAGCATAGTCATGTGGTTTTTTAGTGATTCTTTATCTGCAAAAGCTATACCGTAAATACGAGTAAGCATCTCATTTTTAGAGTCTCCACCAAGATAAGCACCAGCTATCTTTGTAAGTTTGAAGTAACGGATAAGTCCAATAGTAGGGAGGTGAGGTCCACGACATAAGTCTTCAAACTCACCTTGCTTGTAGATAGAAACAGTATCATCTTTGATTCTTTCCATCACAGAAAGTTTTAAATGATCGTCTTTAAACTTCTCTTTAGCTTCATCCATAGAGATAGTGTACTTCTCTATCTTGTACTTTTTCTTAGCAAATGAGAGCATCTGTTTTTCTATCTTTTTAAGATCACCCTCACCTATCTCCGATTCTGTTTTAAAATCATAGTAAAAACCCTCTTTAACAGTTGGCCCTACGTAAAACTCAGCATCAGGATAAAGCGACTTTATCGCTTGTGCCATAAGGTGAGCTGTTGAGTGGCGAAGTACATCTAAAGACTCAGGAGAGTTATCTAACTCTATCTCTTCACCTTCTATACCACGTTCCTCAGCACTTGCTAAGTCTACTATTTCATCATTATATTTTATTGCTATTGCACTCAATATTTTTTCCTATATATTATAATTCAGTTTTTAAAACTGCACCATTTGATGCATTTGAAACTAAAAGCTGGTAGCGTTTAAGCCACTTTGATTTTACTTCGTTCTTATATGGAACATAGTTATCTTTTCTTCTTGCAAGCTCTTCACCATCTACATTAAGTTGTAAAATATGCTTATCAACATCGAGTTCTATCTCATCACCATCTTCGATGAGAGCAATAAGTCCACCCTCAGCAGCCTCTGGAGAGACATGCCCGATAGAAGCACCCTTCGTAGCACCAGAAAAACGCCCATCAGTGATAAGTGCTACAGACTCGCCAAGCCCCATCCCTTGGATAAGTGCCGTAGGAGCAAGCATCTCTTGCATACCTGGACCACCTTTTGGACCCTCGTAACGGATAACTACAACATTACCAGCTTTTACTTTTTTATCCATGATACCTTTGATAGCTTCTGGTTGTGAGTTAAAGCAGATAGCAGTTCCTTTAAATGCACGCATACTTGGATCGATACCAGCACTCTTCACCACTGCACCCTCAGTTGCTAGGTTACCAAAGAGGATAGATAGCCCACCAACTTGTGAATAAGCATTTTCATTTGTATGGATGATAGAAGTGTCTTTTATCTCGGCATCTTGAATACGCTCAGCTAAAGTCTCACCAGTAATCATCTGTGCATCTAAGTGAAGTAAACCTCCAGAACGACGACTTACCTCTTTCATCACTGCGTTTACTCCACCTGCATCATCAATATCTTTCATATGCACAGTTGTAAGTGATGGAGAAATTTTCGCAATATGCGCTACTTTTTCTGCAATGGCATTAATGTTCTCTATCTTAAAGTCAACATCAGCCTCTTTTGCAATAGCTAACATATGAAGTACAGTGTTTGAACTTCCGCCCATCGCCATATCTACGACAAAAGCATTGTGAACTGCTTTTTCATTGAGAACATTTTTGAAGTTGTACTTCTCATTGTTCTCCATCTTTGCAAGCTCAACTATACGTTTTGCTGCCTCTTTTACCATTGCGATACGCTCGGGAGTCATCGCAAGCACTGTACCATTTCCAGGCAGTGCTATACCCATCGCTTCGCAGAGTGTGTTCATGGAGTTTGCAGTAAACATACCTGAACATGAACCACCAGAAGGACAAGCTTCACACTCAATCTCATGGAGTTCCTCTTCGGTTATATTTCCTTCATTAAACTCTCCAACCGCTTCAAATGCAGTCGCAAGATCGATAGGAGTACCATCTTTTTTGTGTCCAGCAGGCATAGGCCCACCTGAAACAAAAATAGTAGGAACATTCACGCGAAGTGAACCCATAATCATTCCCGGAACAATCTTGTCACAGTTAGGAATACAGATCATCGCATCAAGTTTATGAGCATTCATAACAGTCTCTATCGAGTCCGCAATAATCTCACGAGATGGAAGAGAGTAAAGCATACCATCATGTCCCATAGCTATTCCATCATCGACACCGATAGTATTAAAAACGAATGGAACGCCACCCGCTTCACGGATAGCTTCTTTTACGATCTCACCGTACTCATGAAGAAAAAAGTGCCCAGGGATAATGTCAATGTATGAGTTTGCAATACCAATAAATGGCTTCTCAAAATCTTCATCTTTTAGACCTGTTGCACGCAGTAGTGAACGGTGTGGGGCTTTATCAAAACCCTTTTTTATAGTATCACTTCTCATCAAAAAATCCTTATACATAGTTTGCAATTATAAATTATAAATGCGATTATACCACTTTTTTTACAATTTACACTAAAAACTCTTTACAAACAAAAAAGTATCCGCTATAATTCCGGCTCACTTACTGACTTAGTCTAGTAAGAGTATGGATGCGGGAGTAGCTCAGTGGTAGAGCATAACCTTGCCAAGGTTGGGGTCGCGAGTTCGAACCTCGTCTCCCGCTCCATTTAATTTAACATTATAAAAACTGTGATTTCAT
>JALWTK010000179.1 GCA_027082875.1 Sulfurimonas sp.
TTTTATCAGTTAAAGAGGCATGAAACACTTCTATAACTGCTCTATCTACTGCATCTTTAACTATTACACTATTCTCCGGATCAGTCTTAGAAACATATATAGATGTACTTATCTTTTCACCCATCACACTTCGTGCATACTTTGCACTCGGTTTATACCCACAAGCCGTTAACAATGATACTACTAATATAGTAAATATCTTTAAACTTAGTGAGTTTTTTTGCATTTTTAGCCTTTTACTACTAAGTTTACAAGTTTTTTAGGGACAACTATCTCTTTGACTATGGTTTTATCCTCTAGCCATTTAGCAACTTTGGCTTTTGCTAGTATTAGTATTTCCTCTTTTGAAGTATCAGGAGCCACTTCTATCTCTCCACGATTTTTTCCATTGAGTGCTACACCTAAGGTAATACTATCCTCTACAAACACCTCTTCTACTATCTCTTGCTTAGTAAGATTTTTTAGTCCAAAGTACTCACTTGAGATATCCCAACAAGTATGAGGAATTACAGGCTCCATGATTGAGCTAAGGATCCAGTATCCCTCACTCCATACATCTGTATTACTTTGAGCATTGAGGGCATTCATAGCTTCCATTACTCCAGCGATCATCGTGTTGAATGTATAACGTTCTTTGTAAACTTCTTCACTTCTTTGAAGTGCATCATAGACTTTCTTACGAGCGAGTTTTTCTTCTTTACTTAAAGAGCTATGATCTATCACTGGTTTTGTATCGGTTTTCACTACATTACTCGCACGATCGAAGAAACGTTTGATAAACTTGTAAGCACCCTCAACCGCACTATCATTCCACTCAAGCTCTTGCGTTGGTGGTGCTGCAAAGAGGATAAATAGACGTGCAGTATCAGCTCCATACTTTGCAATAATCTCATCAGGATCTACTGTATTGCCCTTAGACTTCGACATCTTCGCCCCATCTTTGAGTACCATTCCTTGAGTGAGTAGCTTATCAAAAGGCTCATCAAACGCTAAGTAACCTAAATCACGGAAAACTTTTGTAAAAAATCTCGCATAAAGCAGGTGAAGTATAGCATGCTCAATCCCACCAACATAGTGATCCACACCCATCCAGTACTTAATCTCTTCAGGAGTAAACGCCATCTTCTCTAAAGTCTCAGGAGAAGCACAAAAACGCAAGAAGTACCAAGAGGACTGTACAAAAGTATCCATAGTATCTGTCTCACGAGTAGCATCTTTTCCACACTCTGGACATTTACAGTACTTCCATGTTGGATGGTTTTCTAGTGGGCTTCCCTCACCATTTATCTCTACATCATCTGGAAGAGCAATAGGAAGATTTTCCTTCTTCTCCATCACAAGACCACAATCCTCACAGTGGATAAAAGGAATAGGAGCACCCCAATAACGCTGGCGACTCACTCCCCAATCTTTGAGTTTGTAGTTTGTAGTCTTCGCCCCTATTTTTTTCTCTTCAAACATTTTGATGATGTTATACTGACTCTTTTTAGAGTTCAGACCATCAAATTCACCAGAGTTGAAAAGCACTCCAGCATCTGTATAAGCTTTTTCACTTACATCTACTTCAGCATCTTTTGGCTTGATAACCGCGTTAATAGCAAGGTCATACTTTTTAGCAAAGTCATAATCTCTCTCATCATGAGCAGGAACTGCCATAACAGCACCCGAACCGTAATCCATTAGAACAAAGTTCGCTATCCAAACAGGTACAGTTTTTCCCGTAAGAGGATGAATCACATCAAGACCAAGAGAAAGTCCAGCTTTCTCTTTTTGTCTGTCAATAGAAGACATATTTTTCATCTTCGTAATTTCTGCAATGATCTCATCACTTAGAAGTTTGTTCTCAACCATATAAGTAACTATCTCATGCTCTGGTGCTAATGCAGTATAGCTAACACCATAGATAGTATCAGGGCGAGTTGTAAAGACATCAAATGATTGAAACTTATTATCTAAAATAGATAATGAGTTCTCATCAAAAAAGAGATCAAACGCCAAACCATTTGACTTGCCTATCCAGTTCTCCTGCATAGTAAGTACTTGCTTAGGCCATCCACCCTCAAGCTTTGGAAGGTCATCCAAAAGTTCATCAGCATAGTCAGTAATCTTGAAGTAGTATTGATTCATATCTTTTTTGACTATAGGTGTATCACAACGCCAGCAGCAACCATCTACTACTTGCTCATTTGCAAGCACTGTCTCATCATGGGGGCACCAGTTAAGCATCCCTTTCTCACGGTAAAGTAGACCTTTGTTATACATGTCTATCATAAAAGCTTGTTCAAACTTTGTGTAAAGCTCATCACTTGTCGCCATTTCACGTTTACGGCTAAATGAAAAACCTAAAGAGTAGAACTCATTTTTCATATAGTCAATATTATCGTATGTCCAGCCCTTAGGATGGCTTCCATTTTTAATAGCAGCATTTTCAGCTGGCATACCAAATGAGTCAAACCCAATAGGATGCAGAACATTTTTACCCTGCTGTCTATGATAACGTGCCAGTGCATCTGAGATAGAGTAGTTTCTTACATGCCCCATGTGCAAACGCCCACTTGGAAAAGGGAACATACTTAAGATATATTTTTTATCTAAACTAAAATCTTCGCTTGGCTCAAAACTCTCGTTTTCTCTCCAATACTCTTGCCATTTTTTTTCGATATCTGATGAAATGTATTCCAATGTAACTATCCTGATAAATATTTTAATATAAAAGAGTCATACAAGTTTTACTTGTATCAATATTTTATACAATAAAAACAACTCCAAAAAGGAGTCAAGAGAATATGTTAATACTCTTCTTTTTGCTTTGAACTCTCTATGTAGACAAGTCCCATAGAGAAAACATTCGCTATTAGTGCACCTATTGAAAGAGCTATAGCCCATGTATCATCACCAACAATGACAAGGAAAACAAAGGCGGGTATAAGGTGTAGGTCCGCCACTAAAGAAGATGCAAGAAGTTCTGCTGAGAGAAGATTTCTCACTCCTATCTTTAAGATAGTACTCATTAAGTTTACACTTGCTGCTATAAACAAAGATATAGCTGTATTTTCATAAAGAAATCCTGCTATCGATGTTAAACTCATCAATGAAAAAAATACATATACTACTTTACCCCAATCCATCTTTTCTCCTTAATTTTATACAACACCAGATTCAAACTGGTCACGCATTCTCTGTTTCTCTGCTTCACGTTTCGCTTTTTCTGCTAACTTTGAGTGATAGTTTTTAACATCAAATCCAAACCATAGTAAAATAGGACTAGCAACAAAGATAGAAGAGTAAGTACCTACAACCACACCGACAAGTAGTGTAAAGGCAAAAGGATGAATAATCTCTCCACCGAACATAAAGAGTGTAAATACCACAAAAAATGTCGTAAGTGACGTAAGTGTAGTACGTGCCAATGTTCTTGTTACAGACTCATTAATAGTCTCTTCAAGCCCCATTGAACGGTTTTTTGTAACACCTTCACGAATTCGGTCAAATACGATGATAGTATCATTGAGTGAGTATCCTAAAATCGTAAGCACTCCGGCTAAAACATCTAAGTTTACATCTATTGAAAAAAGTGAGACCATTCCAAGAGCAATACTCACATCATGAATGAGTGCTACGATAGAAGCGACAGCGAAACGCCATTCAAATCTAAAAGCAACATAGACTAGAATACCTAAAATTGCTAAAACAAGGGACATCATTCCCTTCTCTTTAAGCTCAGCACCTACTGTAGGACCAACTATGTCCACACGACGAACTTTAAAATCACCTGTACCTTTAAGCACTTGACGAGTCACATCACCTATATCTTTTGTGACACTTGCACTACTTGTTTTCATGCGAATAACAACTTCATCAGGAGCACCAAACTCACTTATACTTGCATTATCAAAAAGTTTATCGCTCTTGAGTGCTTCGCGCATCTTCTGTATAGGTGCTACTTTCGTATACTTTACTTGAACAACTGTTCCACCTGCAAAATCAATACCGTAATTAAGACCTTTTGTAAGTAAAACTCCATAAGATGCCATAACCATAAAAACTGAGAGTATCATCGCTAGCTTTGATTTTCCCATAAAATTAAAGGTTTTTGTATATCTAAAAAACTCCATAACTACCCCTTAATCCCAAACCAAAATTTGTTATTTTTACTCTTGCTAATCTTGTTCTCAAGCAACTGATAGATACCATGTGTTCCAAGAATAGCCGTTAGCATTGAAGCCATAATACCAATACTCATAGTAACAGCGAAACCTTTAATAGCACCTGTTCCATAAGCATAGAGCACAACTGATGCAATAAGTGTCGTGATGTTTGCATCTAAGATAGCTCGCATCGCATTTGCATACCCCTCATCAATAGCCTTGTGCATAGATTTTCCCTCGTAGATAAGCTCACGAATACGCTCACTAATGATAACATTGGCATCAACTGCCATACCTACAGTCAGTACTATTCCCGCCATACCTGGAAGGGTCAGAGTTGCTCCAAAGAGGCTCATAACAGCTAAAAGGATAAAGAGGTTTGCGATAAGTGCAATATTTGCAATAACTCCAGCCATACGATAGTACACCATCATAAAGAGAATAACTAAGACAAATCCACCGATAAGAGCCACCATTGATGCCTTGATACTATCCGCACCAAGACTAGGTCCTACTGAGCGTTTCTCCATCATATAGATAGGTGCAAGAAGTGCCCCTGAACGCAGAGCAATCGCTAAATCTTTTGCTTCCATCACAGTATAGTTTCCACTGATCTGTCCTGCACCACCACCAATACGCTCGTTAATGTTTGGAGCAGAATATACTTTACCATCAAGAACAACTGCTAAACGTTTCCCTACATTTTTACCAGTAAAGTCACCAAAGATATCAGCACCTTCAGCATTTAGCTTAAAGTTAATAAGAGGACGATTATTTTTGTCAAAGCCCATGTTTGCATCTGTAAGCATACCACCATCAAGGATAGGAATCTCACGAACAAGATACTTGATAGAAGGATTTTTTGCATCACTTAAGATGATGTCACCATACTCTGCAGCATCTGACTCACTCATGTTATAAACACGAGCATTTCTATCTTCATCAACAGCCATAAGCTCAAGCTTTGCAGCACGGCTGATAAGTTCACGAGCACGCTGCTCATCTGCTTGAGATTTGATACCTGCTAACTCTACAAGAATTTTATCTTTACCCTGTTTTGCAACTACAGGCTCAGAGAGTCCAAACTGATCTAAACGGTTACGAATAGTCTCAATAGCCTGACTAACTGCCTCTTGTTTTGTTTTCTTAATCTCTTTTGGAGTGAGAGTTAATGAAATAATAGAACCCTGCTTTGTAACTATAGAGCCCTCTATCTTTTTGAAAAAATCATCAAATTTAACAATATCATCCGTGTCAAGAACTTCAAACTTAACACTTGTATCATTAAAAGTGAGCCCATCAATCAAGATATCATTTCGCTCAGCAAAATGTTTTATACTTGCTGCAATAGACTTAATACGAGACTTTGTAGCCTCATCAGTTTTTACACCAAGAAGCATATGTAATCCACCTTGAAGATCAAGACCAAGAGTTATTTTCTTTCCTGTTGCACTTTGCATTAGAGAAGGAATAGAGAAAGCTACACCAAAAATTATCGCTAATGCGAATATGACTATGCGATAATTAAGCTTCATCCTCGAACTTCTTTGCAATAGCATCTTTAGTTATTTTTGTGATAGTATCATCGTTCATCTTTACACTTAGGAATTTCTCTTCTACCTTGTGTATAACTACAATAAATCCACCGTTAGTGATTACTTTATCACCTTTTTTTAGTGCTGCTAGCATAGCTTTTTTAGCCTTTGCTTCATTTTGCTGTGGGCGAATAATTACAAAATACATAATTGCAATTAAAAATACGAACGGTAATAGTTGAGAAATGATTTCCATTAATAACTTCCTTTTGTTGAATAAAATTGTGGCGATTATACAAAAATTATACTAATAGTCTCATAAAAAGTGTACAATTTCATTATGAATAACATTTTAAAAACATTTTTACTCGGTCTTCTTACAGCGACACTCTTTAGTGCCTTTATATATTTTGCAGAGTATCACATGACAAACAAACTTATAAATACTCTCTTTGGACTTGCTTCACTAGCACTCTTTCTCTACATACCTAAACGCAGCATACTTATAGCTGGTTTTTTCATAGGGCTTTTTTGGTTCTATTGGATTGGGTATAGTTTTCAGTATCAGGGTGTTGGATATATGACTCCTATCATCACTCTTGCATTTGGATGTATCTATCTACTTTTCTTTTTGCCTCTTTATTTCACTGACAAAGCCTATATAAGAGCTATACTTCTCTTTGGTCTCAGTTTTGTTGAGCCTTTTGACTGGAACTGGTTGCAGATAGAGCTTGTTTTTGTCGAGAGTTACATTGGCGTTTATAAGTACCAACTTATCGCTGTTTTACTTGCCCTCTCTCTTCCTCAGCTTATACAAGAGAAAAGGTACAAGTACCTTCCTCTCCTTTTACTACTTGTGAGTATCAACTACGGATACCCTAAGCAAGAGGAGGCACCACTGAAGATAAAACTTGCGAGTACAGATATAAAGCAGGACTACAAGTGGACTAGAGCGGCACAGATACCAACTATTAGGTATATCTATACGGAGATACACAAGGCAAAAGAGAAAAAGTATGATGTTATTCTTTTTCCAGAGTCTGTCTTTCCACTCTATCTCAATGAGAACCCTTATCTTATTGAAGAGTTAAAAAAACTTTCCCATGGTATTGTTATCATTGCAGGTGCACTTCTTAAAGAGAATGGTGCGAGTTATAATGCTACTTATAAGTTTGAAGATGGTAAGTATATAACAGCCAAAAAACTGGTACTTGTTCCTTTTGGAGAGTATATTCCCCTTCCTAAATTCGCTCAAAAAATCATTAACGATACTTTTTTCAAAGGTGAAAGTGATTTTCTTACAGCTGATGCACCAACTGATTTCATCATTAAAGGGGTGAAATTTAGAAATGCCATCTGTTATGAAGCGACATGTGCTGAACTTTACAAAGGGGATGTAAAGTATATGTTAGCCACAAGTAATAATGCTTGGTTCGCCCCATCCATAGAGCCAACACTACAGAACTTACTCATGAAATACTATGCAAGAAAGAATGGAGTGACTATCTATCACTCAGCAAACTATAAAGGAAGTGGAATCGTAAAGTAATTACTTGCTCCGTTCTTCTTCTCTACTCCCTTTTATAAATTCTAAAAAGAAGACTAAAAATACCCCTAATATAAGACTAGCAATGAAAGAAACAACTAAAATCAGTCCACGTTTAGGCTTTGTTTTGTCTTTGACATAAGCGACTGCTGGTTGTGTTAAAACATCACATTGGTAGTAAACTTTAGACTGCATCATAACCTTCTCTTGTAGTATTTGAGAGATCATAGATGAGAGACTTTGACGAAGTTCAAAACCATCAGCCTTCTGCATCTCTTTGGAGAAGTAATTGAGTTTATTATCTATTATACGGAGATTATTTTTCACTAGGTAGGAACTTGCATCTTTTAAAAATGCTAAAATCATCTCTGGAGCATGTTTTCTATCACTATCACTATAAGATACTGTAATTAGAGCTGTCTTTTTATCACTTGAAATAGAAAAATTATTTTTTACAGACTTCACTATATTATAAATATCTGCTTCATTACTAGATGAAGACTCAGGCACAGGTGAGGATTTAAATAGATCATACACACCTCTAAAACCAAGAGCAAAAACATAATTTTTATCTAGATTTTTATTTTTATAATAACTTACGAGGTTATTCTTTACTACAAATACATGCATAAATTCATAATCATTGAGAAGTGTATTAAATGCGACATCTGGAGTCATAGAATCCCCTCCTCCAATACTTACACCCGCCATAGCAGCAAGTCCACCAAGCCCACCAAGAGATGGACCACTATGCTCTGAAGTTGGAATAAGAATAGACTCAGACTTATAAACATTTGGTAATTTAAATATATAAACGAGTGTAAAACTTATAACTATTACAACAAGAATTGCTATAATTTTTTTGCCCTTAAGAATTGTTTGCCATAACTCTCGTAAATCTATCTCATCTTCTTCTATACATTGTTCTTGTACTTGTGTATTCATTAGATAACACCTAATGTTGAAAGAGCTGCTGCTGTTACAGCAAATGATGAGAGCACCCTAGATACAGAGTTCCAAACTTCAAGTGTGTTGTATTCTTTGATATAAAGAGGCACGACAATAGTGTCACCTTTAGCTATTTCAACATCACTACTAAACCATCCAGTATTAATTGGTTCACTTGTTCCATTCGCATGTATAACATAAATACTTCCAGCATCTGCACTTCGAGAGAGTCCGGAAGCCATATCTATGTACTTTTGGGCATTAAGCCCTGAATGAAAGATAAAAGAAGTTGGATTAAACACCTCTCCAAATACAGTTACTGTATCTACCTGACTTGGTACAATAAGCTCATCCATATCTTTGAGTACTAAGTCATATTCACTGTTTTTAAACTTTTTCATATCTCTAGAGAGTTCAATACTCACACGGCCTATAGGCTGATACTTTTGTGCTTCAACCATTACAGCATCGAGGCTACTACTTGCAGATGTGGAAGCTACTGCCGTTTTAGCATTCGCTGGCATCGCGTTATATATAGCAAGTTCTCTTTTTATTCGAGCAAGAGATTCATTATACTGTGCTACCTGATGTTTACGAATACTTTCACGTGTAAAAACTGTTCCTTCTATAAATGCTTCTTTAGTAAAACCACCTGCACGCTCAATAACACTACTTAGATGCTCTCCATTACTAATTGTATATTTTCCTGGAAATTTCACTTGGCCTTTAAGTGTTACCACTCGTTTTTCACCCCAATTAGGAATTTTATAGACTGTCACTTCATCATATGGTTGCATAAGATATTTTTGGGTATCAATTCCATTCAAATCTAAATGTAATATTTTCTTCTTGCGATTACCCTTCTCATCTATATAGTAACGCACTATTTCTAACTCTTTAAGATAAGCTTCAATCGTAAAACCACCTGAGGACTCTAGTAGATTTGATAAAGTCATTCCCTTCTCGTAAAAAACAGTTGTTGGGTTAATCACTTCACCTTTTATACTAATAGGTTGTAAAAGGTGTGTCTTGTAGTAGTCGTAAACCTCTACCTCATCATAGGGACTTAATAAAACAGTCGCATCTTTTTTAAAGGAATAAAATTCTGTTTTTGGCATACGATCTGGAGTATTGATAGTTGTAACTCTTACTTTATCATCCATAATACCATCAATACCGGCAGCATGAACAATATCTCTTAGTGTCATTCCCTCAAAGTACTGTAGCTTCCCACCTTTGACTAATATCTTACCCTTGACTGTAACATACTCTGTGCTCTGCAGATCATGTTGCGAGAAAATATAAATTTCATCCTGAGCAGAGAGTTTAACTAGTTCTTCACCCTTTAGTACTTTTGTGAGATTAAACGATTTTATTTTGTAGTTAAGTGTGGAAGAGTAGCGTTTAATCATTCCATAGGCAAAATATGTATCTGGAAGAAAAAAGTTTTTCATACCATGAGAAACTTGGGCCTTAAAAAAGCTCGTAAGGTCTTTTGTTTTGGAAATAGAGTATGTGCCAGGTCTAATTACATTTCCATAAAGGTTCACACTGCTATCTGCACTAGAGTCTAACTGATAGATAAAAACATTATCTCCATCTTGCATGGTGAAGTTAGATGCTTGACTAAAGGGGATAGTAAATGTTTCAAATACAGAATTATCTGCATATCTATCTATCTTGATAGTATCTTTTGAAGCATTTGCTTTCATACCACCAGCATAACGAAGAAGGTCCTTAAGTGTCTCTTTTTCTTTGAGTTCAAAAATTGCCGCATTATGTACATAACCATCAATATGAACCAGCTTCTTTGCTTTCTTTATAACAACTATATCACCATGTTTTAGCAAAGTAGTTCCTATAGACTTTCCCTTGAAAAGAAGATCATAAAAGTCTATAGTTGCTATTATCTTCCCATTTCGTCTAATCTCTACATCTCGTACAGAAGCATTTTTTCTCACACCACCTGAGACTACTAAAAGATCTTTTGCTGTTGAGAAAGAGGAGAGGTTATAGATACCAGGAACCTTTGCATCACCTACAAGAGTAACTTGAATAGTACTATATTTACTAATAGTAATTTTAAACGAACTCATCTTAAAATGTTTCTTTAGTTCTCTAGTTAAATGCTCTTTCATCTCTGCAAACTTCATACCGCCAACACTAATTGGACCCATATATTCTACATTAATAGTACCATCATTACTTACAGGAAGAGTATATTTTTCACTACGGTCACCATAAATATATATATCTAGCACATCCCCAGAGGAAACAATATAATCATCAGGTGTTGGAAGTGATCCCGTATCTATAATATTTCTATTTGCATAAAAAATCTTAGAATAACGAGTAAGTTTCTTTTTTGCCATCAACTCTTGCTTCTCTGCTAAGTCTTTACGTAATATTTTTGCTGTTTTATATTTAAATGGATTTAAACGTGCACCACTCTTACTCTCATTACTCTCATTACTCTCATTACTCTCATTATTTTCAGTTACTGCAATATTATTTTCAATATTATCTGAAGAGATCACTTCTTTTGTTATATCTTCACTCTTTTGTAGCCGGCTCTGTAGACCTTCTTTAGTAAGACCTTTTTGCTTCATTGCAGCTTTGGCTTGTGGTGTATCTAGAAGTGAGGGATTAGCTTTTACAGCGGCTTTTAGTTCAGCAATACTTGGTGCACCAAAAAGGGTTAGAGACAAGAAAAGTGAGAGTAATACTATTTTGATCAATAAAGTTCCTTGAGAGAATATTTTTTGTATTGTATTGCATACATAATTAATACTTAATTAATCTTTGCTATAATACAACATAAAATCTACAATATTTAGGTCATATTTCATGCTAAACCTCAAAAATCCAAATCTTTATAACAATCGTGAGCTCTCTTGGTTACAGTTCAATACAAGAGTTCTCAAACAAGCTCAAGATGCATCACTTCCTCTTTTAGAACGTCTTAAATTTCTTGCTATTTATGGAACAAATTTAGATGAATTTTATATGATTCGTGTGGCCGGGCTAAAGAAACTTTTTAGCGCGGGGATTATTGTCAGTGGTGCAGATAAACTCACACCATTACAACAACTTAAAGAGATTCGTAACTATCTTCATCAAGAGCAACAAGTCGTAGAGCACTGCCGTAGTGAAATTCTCAAGCTTCTTGAGAATCAAGGGATTTCTGTGAAAAGTTATGATGACGTAAATCAGACACAAAAAAATTATCTTAATAAATTTTTTAATGAAAATATATATCCAGTTATTATCCCTATCGCTATCGATGCGACACACCCATTTCCTCATCTTAACAACTTAAGTTTTGGACTCATCGTCAAGCTTCAAGATAGTGATGATACAAGTGTCGAGCGTTTTGGTATCATCCGTGTTCCCCGTGTGTTAGAACGTTTTGTTGAACTTGGGAATGGCGTTTATATCCCTATAGAGTCTGTCGTTGCACAACGTGTAGAAGAGCTCTTTCCTGGTTACGAGCTTCTCAAATATGCTATCTTTCGTGTCACAAGAAATGCAGACATTGCTATAGAAGAGGAAGAGGCAGATGACTTTATGGAGATTCTAGAAGAGGGTCTGAAACTTCGTCGTAAGGGTGAAATGGTTCGTCTTGAAGTTGGAGCGAATGCTGATGATGAAGTTATTAACTTCTTTAACAAGCATACAAATGTTTTTAGAGATGATATCTATAAATTTCACACCTTTTTAAATCTCTCTAGCCTCTGGCAGATAGTAGGGAACAAAGACTTTGCACATCTTTTAGCTGCCCCATTTAAACCAAAAAATCTTCCACCTCTTGATGCAACAGATAATATCTTTGCTACTTTAGAGAAACAGGATGTACTGCTTTACCATCCTTATGAGAGTTTTGAACCAGTAGTGAAGTTTATTCAGACTGCGAGTAAAGACCCTGATGTCGTTTCCATAAAGATGACACTCTATCGTTCAGGAACAAACTCCCCTATCGTTCAGGCACTTATGAGTGCGAGTGAGAGTGGTAAGCAAGTTACAGTTATGGTGGAACTCAAAGCCCGTTTTGATGAAGAGAACAACCTTATCTGGGCAAAGGCACTTGAGAAATCAGGAGCACATGTTATATACGGAATCAAGGGCTTTAAAGTTCATGCAAAAGCAGCCCTTGTAACTCGCCGTAAAAATGGTAAACTCAAACAGTATGCCCACCTAGGAACTGGTAACTATAATCCAGCTACAGCAAAGATATACACAGATATGTCATACATGACAAGTAAGGATGAGATTACCAATGACCTGACTCGTTTCTTTCACTTCCTTACAGGTTTTAGTAAAAAAGGAAAACTTAACGAGCTCTATATGGCACCTTCACAGATCAAGCCAAAAATTCTCTCACTTATCCATAATGAAACGAGACAGGGAGAAAATGGTCGCATTATCGCAAAAGTTAACTCTTTGGTTGATGATGATGTTATCCGAGCACTCTATAAAGCGAGTCAAGCCGGTGTAAAAGTAGACCTTATCGTTCGTGGTATCTGCTGTCTGAAACCTGGTATTAAAGGTGTCAGTGAAAATATCCGTGTTATCTCATTACTTGGAAAGTATCTTGAACACCCTCGTACTTTTTACTTTAAAAATGATGCTGCTCAGGTCTATATATCTAGTGCTGACTGGATGCCGAGAAATCTGGTTCGTCGTATAGAACTCTTAACTGCCATAAAAGACAATAATGCTAGAGATAAAATACTCCAAATTCTTAAACTCCAAACATGTGATAATATGCTCTCTCATGAACTTCAAAGTGATGGTTCTTATATCAGAGTTAAAAAAGATGGACAGAAAAATATCAATAACCATAAACTTATGGAAGATTATGTCAACCGTATTACAAAAGCCACTAAAAAAGAGTCTGCGACTTATATCGCCAAACAAATGTCTAGTATATTTACAGACTGTAACGAATTATCAAAGGAAACATAGAATGCTTTACGACTTCAAAAACTTCACTCCAAAACTTGGAAAAAATACATGGGTAGCACCCTCAGCAGATGTCATCGGTGATGTAACTATTGGTGAGGATTGTTCTATCTGGTTTGGAACAGTCATTCGAGGAGATGTTCACTATATTACTATTGGCGATAGAACAAGTGTTCAAGACTTAAGCATGGTGCATATCACTCACCATAAAAAAGCCGATAGAAGTGATGGAAGTCCTACTATTATCGGGAGTGATGTTACTATTGGACACCGTGTGATGCTTCATGGTTGCACTATTGAAGATGCTTGTCTTATTGGAATGAGTGCTACTATACTTGATAATGCAGTTATAGGCAAGGAGTCTATTGTTGGGGCAAGTTCCCTTGTAACAAAAGGAAAAGTTTTTCCTCCTCGTTCACTTATTATGGGAAGTCCCGCCAAAGTTGTAAGAGAACTTACAGATGAGGAAGTCAAAGAGCTCTATGCTTCAGCAACTCGTTATGTAAGTTTTAAGAATGAGTATCAGCCAGAAACCGACTAAATTCGGTGTTACGATACTGGTTCCATCTCTCCTGAGGTGGAACCTTCTCCTTCTTTAAATAGTATTGCCACTCTATCTCGCAAGAGATAGAGCTAGAAATGGTTTTACCCGGTAAAAGTCTAGCCTATGTCCTATAATCCGCATTTATCTTCACATACTCATACCCTAGGTCACAACCAAAAGACGTAAACTTACCCTCACCTAAACCTAAGTCGCAAGAGATGCTAAAAGATTCAAGTTGCATTACCTTCGAAGCTTTCTCTTCCATAGCGCTATCAAAGAGAAGAGTACCTCTCTTGTAAACGCAGAGATCATTAAAAGAGATACTTAAACATGCTTCGTCAGCTTCTACACCACTAGCACCCACAGTTGAAGCGATACGACCCCAGTTCGGGTCTTCACCATACAATGCTGTTTTTACAAGAAGTGAGTTTGAAAGAGCTTTAGCAACTATCTCTGCATCTGTATCATCTTTAGCACCCGTGATTTTGTAGGTGACAAGTTTTGTAGCACCCTCACCATCACGAACCATCTCTTTTGCTAAGAAAAGCATAATCTCTTCGAGTGCCTCAGCAAATGCCTCTTTATGAAATACTCCAGACTCCGCATTTGCTAAAAGCAGCACAGTATCATTTGTAGAGGTATCTCCATCAACACTTGCCGCATTAAATGTTCTCAGTGTTGCACTATCTAATATCTCTTGCATCTCATCTTTTGTAACTTTTGCATCTGTTGTGATAAAGCAAAGCATTGTAGCCATAGCAGGATTTATCATCCCTGCCCCCTTGGCCATAGCACCTATACAAAAACTTGAGCCATCTTCAAGAGTCACTTCAAATGCTATCTCTTTAGAGAAGCTGTCTGTAGTCATTATCGCTTGTGCAGCGGAGTGTGGCTCTCTTTTTTCTAAGTCAAAAAGTTTAGTACCTTCTATGATTTTCACTTTTGGAAGGCGAACACCTATAACACCTGTTGAACTCATCACAGGGTTTTGAGCTTCTTTTGGAAGAGTAAGCAGTATTTCATCAATATCCACTATTCCAGCAGGTCCAGTCATAGCATTTGCATTTTTCGAGTTAATTAGTACAAAGTTTGTCTTAAACTCACCCTTGGCTTTAAAGTGTCGTATAGGTGCAGCTGTCATTTTATTTGTAGTAAAAACTGAAGCTATTTCACACTCACTCGCTGAATAAATAAATGCCATATCTTTTGCATTTTCAGCTTTTAGCCCAGCACTTACACCATCAGCATAAAATCCATCTGCAGCACAAATACCACTCTCTAATTTTTTTAACTTATACAAATTTTAACTCCTTTGGCTTTATCCTCTGTCTTACTAACTCTTTTGTAGCATCTATCCCTTTGTGTGTCCCTATTACTAGAAGTTTACACTCACTAGTAACCAATACATCACCCTTAGGCATGCTAATAAATTTCCCATCTTTTTTTGTAATTCCAACAACAGAGGTATTTGTCATCTGTCTTATATGTGTCTCTTTAAGCTTTTTCAGGACTGCCCATGAATATTTAGGTACGATAATATCTTGCATATCTAAAGGATTATCATTCTTATAGAGAAATTCTTCTAGCATATTTTCCATATCTGGACGAGCAGCCATTGCACTTACCCTTTGTGCTGTGAGTTTTGTTGGACTTACAACCGTATCAGCACCTAATTTTTTGAGCTTCTCTACATCACTCATATTTTCAGCTGAAGATATGATGTAATAAGGTCTAGGAAGAGAGTGCTCTTTCTCAAAAAGTCTTACAGAAGCTATCAGTGCGATATTGTCAGCGATAGAATCAGAGAGTGCAATAAGCCCCTTTGCCGAAGAGAGATGAGCTTTAAGCATAGAGAGCTCAGCATGTGGCTCTGCTTGGAGATAATGAGGATATTTATGCTCTAATGCCCACTCATGAATCTCAGGGCGAGGATCTATTACAATAAAAGGAATATGATTTGTACGAAGCTGTTTAGTAACTTCAATAGTATAATCATTATGATAACAGACAACAAAGTGTTTTTTGAGTCTAGCGATTTTATACAACATACTTCTCTCCTTGAAAATAGAGATTATCTGACCTTTATTTAATTCATTAACTAAAATACCAACAGCACTTGAAAATACAGCAAAACCTGCAATAATCAAGTTAATAGTAAATACTTTTCCAGCATCTGAGAGAGGATGCACTTCTCCAAAACCAACTGTAGTAAAGGTAATAGCCGTTTGATAAATAGCATCAAAGATAGGGAATCCATCAATCACGACATAACCAATCGTGCCGATAAGCATAATTATTACAGTAAGTATAAGGGGTAAACGAAAAGGTTTTAGGTGTGTGTAAACTTCAGGAAGAAGCTTTGGGTCAGGTTTGGGAGCGATCTCCCAGTTAAGAAACTTACGAATCCTCATAAAAAGATTCATAGTTATTCCTACGACTTACGAATTTTTCTTAAGTGTACGAAGCTCTTTTGCAGAGATCTTAATCTTTTTAGTTGTACCATCTTCTAAAGTGATACGTACTGTTCTTAGGTTTAATAAAAAACGACGCTTTGTTCTGTTTTTTGCGTGAGAAACATTGTTTCCACTCATAGGGCCCTTGCCGCTAATAGCACATCTTCTTGCCATAATGGTATCCTTGCAATATATTTAAAGTTGCGAATTATATCAAATCAAAGCAAAACTCCAACTTAAGCCACAGCTATTCTTTTTTTCTTTTTCATTTTTATATTATCTTTAGATTTATATAGTTAAAATCATGCAACACCTAGATAGATAGAGACCAATATAAAGTATGAATTTTGATAACAAATAAACAGATAGAAATTTACATAGAAAAGATACCTCCTGCACCAAAGGCTCTAAGGGAGACTCTTCAGTTTTTAAATGCTGGGGAGCTTGTTAAAGCTGCCCATGTTGCCCAAGAGGACAGAGCACTTAGCACATATCTTAAAGTACTCGTCAATAAACCTATATACGGTTTTCGAACAGAAGTGAGTGAAGTATCCCAAATTTTTGGTATTTTGGGAGTCAGTAGATCACAGCAAGCTGTCTATAACTATATGATGACCTTACTTTCTCCTTCTAAATGGATCCTGTTTAAACTCAACCGTGTTGTCTTTTACAATCTTCAAGCGGACCTTTCCATGAACTGGCAAAAAATTCTTCTGCATTTAGACATAGAAGATAGAGATATTCTCTCTTCTATTTCACTTCTTCCTGCTAGTATTATAGTAAGTGAAGCACTTTTTTGTGAAAGAAAGAAAGATGTAGATATTTTAAGAAGTGTAAATCCTATAGATCTTAATACTATTTTACAAAGGCTTTGCGGTATTGATCTCTTTGGCATCTGTGAAAAAATAGCTCAAAAATGGGAGATGTCACAAAGTATTTCAGAGATTGTATTAGCCTCTTCTGGTCTGAGACCTGCATCAGATCAACAAATAAATCAACTTGGAAAGTGGATGCATCTTCTCCTTTTTTATACACTATCTCAACCCAAATACATAGAAGCAGAGCTCAATGATTTCATTGATTTTCAGATAGCTTATGTAGAAGATATTTATGAAAACTTTTCTACATTAATGGAGATATCATGAGAGCGGTTATAAAAGATGGCATAGGTATTTTTCATCCCCAAGGTTTTTTGGATGGAGCATCTAGTAATGCCATCTTAAGTATTGATGATATAGAGGCTACTGTCGCTCAAAATGCAGATATGATATTAGTCTCACTTAAGAAAGTTATATTTTTTAATCGTAATGGACTTGACTCTTTCGTCAAGATGTTTCAAAAAATACGGACGGCGAACCATTCTACTGTTGGGTTTTGCGACTATGATACAAAAAAATATGATGCTATTATGCGTTTTTATAAGGATGAAATAAGTTTTTCTCTCTTTAAGTCACAAGAGATTGCAACACTTTTTTCAGCAAGCTATAAAAATCAGAATAAAAATATTTTACTCTATAATGAAGACAAATCGCAACGTGCGGCAATGGCTATCGAGCTTCATGATAATGGGCACAATCCTATCATTACACAGACACAAGAAGAGTTCAATGAAAAAGCTAATGCAAAAAATGCCTATGATATTATTATCACAGATACATTTTTAGGACAGATGGGACAAAAAGTTGCAACTCGTGTCACGGGGAATGCAATAATATATACTGTGGCTTCATTCCTTGATGCAGAGATAGGAAATACTTTTAACATAGCTTACCACAATAACTCTCTCAATGTAGGTTTTAGACTTTTTATCTTTGATGCATATAAAGTAGTGAGTATGAATATCCATGCACTCAATTTTTTCTCAAAACTCTCTTCTGCCGGTGCTGAATATAATGCAACTATATGTTTTGTTGGTATGAGTTGGGATAAAACACCAAAAGAGTTTAAAGAGACACTAGAGGACTCAGGTATTATGTTTTTTGAACAGATGGATGATATCCTTCATGATAAAGAGTTACTCAATGAGTTAGGTGCAAGTAGTGCTGCAAATATTAAAAACAAACGAGTTATAAATAAGCTTATAGTAACAGAACTACCCAATTTCATAGAAGCGACAGTTGCTACTATAGAGATGATGACCAACTCTGAGGCAATTAAAGATGCTGCAAAAATAGACAAGATAGCTATCAAAGACCCTGAAGGTCAAATTGCAAGTTCTATTGGATTTTATGGGGATATTGACGGAATGGTTATTTTAGTTTTTCCAACAGGTATCGCTAAAAAAGCCTGTGAACTTCTTATTGGAGAAGAGACAGATAATACAGAGCTTATATTGGATACACTTGCAGAACTTGTAAATATTGTTGGAGGAAAGGTGAAAACTCTACTTGCTGACCAAAATATCAGTGTAGACATTACTCTCCCCAGGACATATCCAGATATTCAAGCTCTCTTAGAGATAGCTCAAGAGAAAAAAGGTGTACAAGTTGACTTATCATTTAATGATGATAAATTCCTCTTTTTCTTAACAAGATAAACAGCTACTTTATTTTATAATTTCAAAAATTATAAGGTAAAACAAAATGATAAAAGTAGCACCAAGTATTCTCTCGGCAGACTTTGGAAACCTTCAGCGAGATGTTGAAGAGATCTGTAATGCAGGATGTGACTATGTTCATGTAGATGTTATGGATGGTCACTTTGTACCTAATCTTACAATAGGACCCGTAGTAGTCTCTTCTGTGGCTAAGTGTGCTACAAAACCTTTAGATATTCACCTCATGGTCGAAAACAATACTTTTTTTGTAGATCTCTTCGCACCTCTCAAACCTGAGTATATCTCTTTTCATATAGAAGAGGAGAAACACCCCCACCGTTTAATCCAAAAAATTCGTTCTCTTGGTATTAAACCAGCTATTGTCCTTAACCCACATACACCACCAGAATCTGTAGAGTTCTTACTTAAAGATCTCGATATGGTTCTCCTTATGAGTGTAAACCCTGGTTTTGGGGGACAAAGTTTTATTGATTCTGTGATAGAGAAAGCTTCTCGTCTTAATGAGATGAGAAATCGCATCAACCCTAACTGCCTTATAGAGATAGATGGTGGAGTAAATGATAAAAATATTCAACTTCTCAAAGAAGCTGGTGTCGATGTCGTTGTTGCAGGTTCTTATGTATTTAAACATGAAAATCGTCAAACAGCCATAGAGAGTCTGCAGATATAATGCGTACAAAAATTTGTGGTATTACCTCTTATGAGGATGCGATGATCGCTATAGATGCTGGTGCAGATGCTCTTGGATTTGTTTTCTATGAGAAGTCACCACGTTTTGTGAGTGTAGAGCAGGCAAAAACAATAATCTCTAAGCTACCACCATTTGTAGAAAAGGTCGCACTTTTTGTCAATGAATCAGCAGAGACTATAGACTCTGTTTGCTCCACAGTTGGAGCGACCTTAGCACAGCTTCACTTTGAAGCATCAGATACACTCTGCAATACACTTACAACACCTTATATTAAAGTTATCCGTGCCAAATCAATAGAAGACATCAAAAATCGAGCAGATGAGTACCTACTCGTTGATGCTTACTGTGAAGCTTATGGTGGAGCAGGTAAACGCATTAATATTGAATGGTTTGAAGATATGGATTGCTCCAAAATTATTCTTGCAGGTGGGCTTGATTCTTCTAATGTTTCTGCACTAAAAAAGTATGGTTTTTATGGTGTCGATGTCAGTAGTGGGGTTGAGATAAGTCACGGTAACAAAGATCCAAAAAAAGTACAAGAGTTCATAAAAAATGCTCAATAAAGCTTTTCCTTTAGATGCAAAAAGTATCTCACGACTTGCGACCCGTGGTCTTCCTCTTGAGGTCTTAAAATCACAAATAGATGAAAGCATAGATATGTTTTTAGAGATATCTCGTGCACAAGGGATTAACATCGTCAAACGCCAGGGATATTTTTATTTTGATACTAAATATATTAAACTTGAAAATGCTGAGTTTTGTATTGTAGATATTGAGACAAATGGCTCACATATTGAGAGACACCAGATTATTGAAATAGCTGCACTCAAGATAAGAGATGGTGAGATTATTGATAGTTTTGAATCTTTTGTAAAGGCAAAAGAGATTAATCCTATCATCACAGAGATTACAGGTATAAAAGTAGAAGATACAGCAGATGCTCCAGAACTTGCAAAAGTAATGCAAGAGTTTAAACTTTTTTTAGGTAATAGTGTCTTTGTCGCACATGATGTAAAATTTGACTACACTTTTATCTCCGACTCTATGCTCAAAGTTGGGATAGAGCCACTTCTTAACCGTAGTCTCTGTACTCTAGCACTTGCTGAGAGAACAATAAAGTGCTACAGATATGCACTCTCTTACCTTAACGATACATTTGCCTTCAACCCAAATCCTGAACACCACAGAGCGATGAGTGATGTTATAACAACTTATGGACTTTTTCTGCTTAGCCTTAAGTCAGCAAAAGAGAGTTTGAATAATATAGAAGACTTGATAAAATTTTCGAAGAAGGCTCCAAGACTAAAAAGGCCAAAATTTGACCCTTTTCTTGAAGTTAAAGAAGTTTGTAAAGAGAGCTAAAAGCTACTCTTTAAAAGCACCAGGTGCTGTGAGTTTTGCATAACGTGCATCCATACGCTCTACATCACTCATGGCTTTAAGCTCTTTTACCTCTTTTAAGAAGTAGTCTGCAATAGCATGAGCAGCAGCATCTTTTTCTCTATGTGCTCCAATCAATGGTTCAGCGATAATGTCATCTATAAGATTTAACTCTTTTAAATCAACAGGTGTAATTTTCATTGCATTTGTTGCTGCTTCTGCCTTTGCTGGATCACTCCAGAGAATAGCAGAACAACCTTCTGGAGAAATAACTGAAAATACAGAATAACGCATCATAGCGAATCTATCAGCAACACCAATAGCAAGTGCTCCACCAGAACCACCCTCACCGATAACTATAGATATAGTAGGTGTGTTTACTTCAGCAAGTTCCAAAAGGTTTCTAGCGATTGCTTCTGATTGATTGCGTTCTTCTGCTCCCAATCCGGGATATGCACCCGGTGTATCTACTAACATAAGGATTGGCATACCAAACTTTTCAGCCATTTTCGCTGCACGAAGTGCTTTTCTATAGCCTTCTGGATGTGGCATACCGAAGTTACGCTTAAGTTTATTCTTCGTTCCACGACCCTTTTGCTCACCAATAACCATAACCTTTTCATCACCGATATAACCCATATAACAGACTATAGCTGCATCATCACGAAAATGACGATCACCATGAATCTCATACTTATCTCTCATGATAATATTTATATAGTCAAGGGCATAAGGGCGATCAAGATGACGTGCAAGTTGAAGTTTTTGAAAATCACTTAAATTAGAGTAGATTTTTTCTACTTCTTTATCTAAAATTTTTGTATGTTTTTCTACTGCAGCAGGATCATGACGAACTTGTGCAGAGATAATATCTTCTTGAATAAATTTAATTTTATGTTCGAAGTCTAAATATGTAGCCAAATTAAATCCTTCTAATTAGATTTTTTTGAAGATTAGAACACCGTTAGTTCCACCAAAACCAAATGAGTTACTCATAGTAATATTTACATCAGCTTTTCTAACACCTTCAGTAACATAATCTAAATCACAATTCTCATCTTTAGTTGTATAGTTGATAGTTGGAGGTAAAACACCATCACGCATTGCCATAAGGCATACAACAGCTTCTATTCCACCAGCTGCACCCAAACAGTGACCGATTTGTCCTTTGATAGAAGACATAGGAGGAGTTGCATCACCTAAAAGGTTTTTCACTGCTATAGTTTCATTTTTATCATTGATAGCAGTAGAAGTACCATGAGCATTTACATAATCAATCTTCGGCTCACCAGCCATCTTATATGCAGCTTTCATTGCTCGACCAGGTCCGTCAAGGGAAGGTGTAGTAATATGACTTGCATCACCACTCTCACCAAAACCAATAATTTCACCATAAATATGTGCACCACGAGCTACTGCTGCATCATACTCTTCAAGGACTAAAGAAGCCGCACCCTCACCCATCACAAAACCATCACGATCTGCATCAAATGGACGAGAAGATGTTTTTGGATCATCATTTCTTGTTGAAAGTGCTTTCATTGCTGCAAAACCACCAATCCCTGCACCAGTTATAGCAGACTCAGCTGAAACAACTAACATTCTATCAGCTCCATTACACATTATAGTTTTCATTGCATCACTTATAGCATGTGTACCTGCAGCACAGGCTGTTACAGAAGAGAGATTGGGACCTTTCGTTCCATGAGCGATTGATACAAAGCCACCAAGCATATTCACTAATGCACCGGGAATAAAGAAAGGAGAGATACGTCTTGGACCTTTTGTTTCAATGACAATAGATGTTTTTTCTATTGAAGGAAGACCACCAATACCTGAAGCAGCTGATATACCGAATCTTTCCATATCTATATCATCACCAATATTTGCATCAGCCATAGCTTCTTGTGCTGCTTTAAGACCAAGATGAATAAATCTATCTGCTTTTTTAACCTCTTTTGGAGCCATTACAGTTGCAGGGTCAAAGTCTTTTACTTCACCAGCAATCTTTACAGAGTAGTTTTCTGGGTCAAAAATTGTAATTGTATCAATTCCACATTCACCATCACAGATAGCCTTAAAAGAACTCTCTTTATCGTTTCCAACAGAATTTATCATTCCTAAACCAGTTACTACTACTCTTCTCATGTTTTACACTCCATAATATTTAATAAATACTTTTAAAAATCAATGCTTATGCATTAACTTATAAAAATATTTGTCGAAAAGCAGGAAAACCTACTTTTACAGACAAAAAATTTTAGACTACTTGCTTTCTACGTAAGCAACAACATCCGCAACTGTAGCGATTTTTTCAGCTTCATCATCAGGAATTTCGATATCGAATTTTTCTTCAAGAGCCATAACTAATTCTACTACATCAAGGCTATCTGCACCTAAATCTTCTACGAATTTTGCATCGTCTTTTACTTCATCAGCGTTTACGCTTAATTGCTCTACTACTACTTCTTTAATATCATCGATAAGTGCCATTATAGCTCCTGTATTTTAATTTAATCGCCGTTATTATAACAAATTTAGCTTAAATAACTCTCATTATGCCATATTCATTCCGCCATTTACTTTGAGAGTTTCACCTGTAATGTAACTTGCATGATCAGAGAGTAAGAAAGCCGTAGCTTCTGCTATCTCCCTTGCTTGACCCATTCTATTCATAGGAATTTTTGCATTTAAAGCATCTTTTATCTCATCACTGAGAACTTCTGTCATCTCAGTAGAGATAAATCCAGGTGTTACGATATTGTAACGAATACCGCTTGTAGCAGCCTCAAGTGCAAATGATTTTGTCATTGCGATAACACCACCCTTGCTTGCAGTGTAATTCGTTTGACCTGCATTACCTGTCTCACCTACAATAGAGGCAATATTTACAACACTACCAAACTTCTTCTTTCTGGCTGCTTTAAAAAACTCACGACTTCCAATAAAAGTAGAAGTAAGATTCGCATTTATAACAGACATAAAATCCTCTGTTTTCATGCGAAGTGCAAGTTTATCATTTGTGATTCCTGCATTATTTACAAGATAAGAGAGTTCTCCATCACTATCTACAATAGTTTTCACCGCATCAATAAATGCAGTCTCATCACTTACATCAAAACCGATAACAGCCGCAGTCCCACCAGCAGCTTCTATCTCTGCCTTCACTGCATCAGCCTCAGCTGCGCCACTTCTGTAGTTTACCCATACCTTAAGACCAAATCCTGCTAATGTTCTTGCTATCTCTGCACCTATACCACGACTTGAACCTGTTACTAAAACATTTTTTCCACTAAATTTCATACTTCTTTTCCTTTTTCTTTAAATTAAGAGCACTTTGTGCGAGAGCTTTCTGCTGAAGAAAACCCAGTGTTAACGAAACTAAAGGAATTACTTCCTTTAGTGTTAGTAACTATATCAGACTGTGATCCATATCTTTAGGAATCTCAAGCCCCATAAGAGTAAGCACTGTTGGAGCAATGTTATTTAAACCACCTGCATCAACCTTTGTCACACCATCAGCTTCCACAAAACACCAGACTTTGCCAACTGTGTGATTTGTTAAAACATTGCCATCTGTATCTTTCATCTCTTCACAGTTTCCATGATCAGAGGTAATCACTAAGGCATATTCATTTTCTTTAGCTTTTTGCACTATTTTCCCAAGCTGCTCATCTACTGCGGTAACCGCTTTTTTCGCTGCTTCGATATCTCCAGTGTGCCCAACCATATCACCATTTGCAAAGTTCACGACTATAAAGTCATACTCAGCATCCATAGCATCTAAAACTGCTTTACCAACAGCGCCACAACTCATCTCTGGTTGCATGTCGTAAGTCTTTACATCAGGACTTGGGATAAGTACTCGCGTTTCATTCTTATAAGGCTCATCTATACCACCATTTAAGAAAAATGTCACATGAGCATATTTTTCTGTTTCTGCTGTGTGCATCTGCTTGAGCCCTGCGTTTGCTATGACCTCAGCAAGAGTATTTTTCGGTGCATCTTTTTTAAATAACACTGGATAGGTAAAACTTTTGTCATACTCAGTAATAGTAGCAACATTCAGATGTAACTCATCTCTGCCAAAACCACTAAACTCATCTCCGCCAAGAGCTGTAACCATTTCACGCATTCTATCGCTTCTAAAGTTGATAGTTAAAACGCCATCACCATCTTGCATACCATCATAGCCAGCAAATGCCGTAGGCTCCACAAACTCATCAGTCTCACCAAGTGAATAAGAGTGTCCTATATATGCTTCTACAGTTGTGTCTGTTTTTGGTTCAGCTGTAACCATAGCATCATAGCCACGTTTAATACGCTCCCAACGGTTATCTCTATCCATAGAGTAAAAACGCCCTGCAATAGTTGCAATAGTTACATTCTCATTGAGGTGTTTTGAAACTATCTCTAAGTAGTTCTGTGCAGAAGTTGGCGAGACATCACGACCATCTGTTATAAGGTGTAAGAAAACTTTTTTGCCATTTTTGGCAGCTATGTCTGCTAAACCCATAAAGTGATCTATATGCGAGTGCACACCACCATCACTCATTAGTCCTACAAGATGTATTCTCTCTGATTTGCCAAAGAGCTCTTGGAGTGCTTCGTTAGATTCTAAAGTTCCCTCACTTAGTGCGAGAGAAATTTTCACTAGATCTTGGTATAAAACACGACCACTACCAATACTCATGTGCCCAACTTCTGAGTTCCCCATTTGACCTTCAGGAAGCCCCACACTTAAACCAAAAGTATCTATAAGCGAATGTGGTGTCTCTTTAAATAGTTTGTCGTATGTTGGTTTTGTGGCATTGTAAAATGCATTGTACTCTGTTCGCTCAGAGTAACCGATACCATCAGTGATGACTAAAATCGCTTTTTTACTCAATTTTATTCCTATATAATTAAATTTATGTGATTATTATACTCGTATATTAATTAGCTTCTTCTTATATTCTCTGTCTTTAAGTATTTCCTTTTAACTTATAATTAGCTTAATTGACTAATTCTAACATATAAACTATAATGTCACTTTAAAATTATAAACAAATATACAACAGGACATAAATTGCTATACATGCTACATGAACTTTTCCATATAAATATTTTAGGATACATTACCATTCGTGCTGGTATCTCTTTTTTCTTTGCTCTTTTTATTACTCTTTTTTTACTTCCAAAGTTTATCCGCTGGGCACAAAAGACTTCGAGTGTTCAGCCTATAAATGAGTGGGCTCCAGAAAGACATAAAGAGAAAGCATCCACACCAACGATGGGTGGAATAGTCTTTATCGGTGCTACAATTATCTCTTCACTTTTTACCATAAAGTTTTCAAATCCCTATGCTATTGGAGCACTTCTCACTCTCTTTCTTTTTTCACTTATAGGCTTTCAGGATGATTTTGCAAAAATAAAAAAGAGTGAAAACCTTGCAGGACTCAAAGCGAGAACAAAACTCCTCTTGCAGATTATTTCAGCTCTGTTCATCTCTACTTATCTCTGCTTTTATGCAGTGTTTAACACTGACTTATATCTCCCTTTTTTAAAAACTCCGCTCTTTGATATGGAAGCTTTTGCAATTATTCTTTGGGTCTTAGTTATGATTGCAACCTCAAATGCAGTAAACCTCACTGATGGGCTCGATGGGCTAGCCACTGTTCCCTCTATAGTCGCACTTGGAACATTTAGCATCATTATATATATTACAGGACATGCCACACTAAGTGCCTATCTTCTTATGCCTAACTTTCCAGTTGGAGAAGTTGCCATTGTATCAAGTGCACTGATGGGGTCACTCGTTGGTTTCTTGTGGCATAATTGTCATCCTGCTGCTGTTTTTATGGGAGATAGTGGTTCATTAAGCATTGGTGCATTTCTTGGCTATCTTGCTATTATCTCAAAAAGTGAAATTCTTTTACTCCTTATAGGTTCTATTTTTGTTATAGAAACACTCTCTGTTATCTTACAAGTAGGATCTTACAAGATCCGTAAAAAAAGAATCTTTCTTATGGCACCGATTCACCATCACTTTGAGATGAAGAACTGGTCGGAAAATAAAATCATTGTCCGTTTTTGGATTATAGCTATGCTCTCAAACCTACTTGCACTCATAAGTTTAAAAATCAGATAATGACAAAAATCGCCATCCTATCTTCTCATAATGGAAGTGGATTTGATGCTATTTATAATGCAGTAGCAAGTAAAAAACTTCACTTAGAAATTGCACTTGTCATCTCAAATAACACAGACGCTGCTGTTTTAGAAAAAGCAAAGAGTAGAGGTATTAGTAACTATCTGATTAATGCTAAACAAGTGACTCATCCAGATGCAAAGATATTTAAACTTCTTCAAAAATATGATGTTGAGTATATCTTTCTCTCAGGCTACATGAAAAAAATCCCACTGCAAATTATTCAAAACTTTAAAGTTATCAATTCACACCCTTCCCTTCTCCCAAAATATGGTGGGGCAGGAATGTATGGTCGCTATGTACATGAAGCTGTCATAGCAAATAACGAGAGTCGTAGTGGTGCGACACTGCACTTCGTAGAAGAGGTTTATGATAGTGGTAAAATTATTTTGCAAAAAGATATAAAGCTGGCAGAAGATGAAACAGTAGACTCCCTAGAAAGTAAAATCAAAATCTTAGAGGCAGATGTTATTGTAGCAGGTTTACAGCTATGTTTGAACTAGCCGAATACATAGGTATAGTCGCGTTTACAATGAGTGGTTTTTTTGTAGCAGTACGAAATAAACTCGATCTCCTTGGTGTTCTTGTTGCCACTTTTTTAACAGCACTTGGCGGTGGAATTATCCGAGATATTGCAGTAGACAAAACCCCCTTTACTTTTACCCATAACTACCCAGCACTTAT
Source organism: Sulfurimonas sp. (assembly GCA_027082875.1). Lineage (GTDB taxonomy): Bacteria > Campylobacterota > Campylobacteria > Campylobacterales > Sulfurimonadaceae > Sulfurimonas. Next base: position 27,639 of record JALWTK010000179.1, read on the forward strand.
AGTCATCTCTGTTTTACTCCTACTCATACTCTTTAAGTTTCATAAACGTAACTCCATAGAGAACAAACCTCTCTTCATCTGGAGCGATTCTATCGGGCTTGTCTCTTTTAGTATATCGGGGGCTCTTATCGCAATAGAGCATCATTTTAATCTCGCAGGGGTTATCGCTATGGCGTTTACAACTGCTGTTGGTGGAGGAATCGCTAGAGATGTCATAATCAATGAAGTCCCTTTTGTATTAAAGACTGGCTTCTATGGAACTATCTCTATTTTAATAGCACTCAGCGTTTATCTACTTTCCTATTTTAATCTTTTGAGTTTTCTCTCTTTACTTCTACTTTTTAGCCTCGCGTTTACATTGAGAATCATCGCATACAAACATAATTGGTCAATTCCGCTCAAATAAACTACTCTAAGCTTACTTTCAGTACTTACGGGCTATAATTTCGCTCTTTAAAACTACGGCCAATTAGCTCAGTCGGTAGAGCAACTGACTGAAAATCAGTGTGTCCTTGGTTCGATTCCGAGATTGGCCACCACTGTATTTTTAAAGAACCTTTTTTATTACAAAACATTTACCGTGGCCAATTAGCTCAGTCGGTAGAGCAACTGACTGAAAATCAGTGTGTCCTTGGTTCGATTCCGAGATTGGCCACCACTTTTAATGACTCTTTTCCCTTTATGCTTCGTTGTTAACTCATTCACAAATAAGTAGTTTGCTACATAAGTTTCCGCCTTGCCTAAAGAAAACATAGCCATAAAAGAATATTTATCATTTTTTTGATATACTTGTCATCTTATGTATTGAACATAAACTATGGGGACGACATGGCTTCGACTGGAGCTAATAGTCTATGATTGCATGTCGGACTGAGCACTTCCGTTACACGGCTCACAATTGCTTAAACGCAAACAATACAAATTATCGCCCAGCTTTAGCAGTAGCTTAAGTTTTACCCCCTCTTAGAGGACGGGCTGCTTCACCGATGGACTCTAGATAAATCGGATTCGAAGTATAACCCCTATGTAGATATATATGAAGTCTGTCTCAGCTTTATATGAACCTTGAGGCTCGTCTTGTGTAGCTTTGCAAATTGTGTGAAGCAAGATTAAACTTTAACAATTTCTCTAAACATGTAGACGTCGTAGAAAATTAGTTTTAGGACTGCGGTTCGATCCCGCACGTCTCCACCATCTATTCATCAAATACAATCAAATAACAACCTACAAACCACCTAAATACCACTACTTCATCATAATATACTATAAAATACGATACAATACAAACAAGAGAAATGTAACATCCTAAGTTACATTAGAAGCTACATTATAGAAATAGTGATGTAACTTCACTTAACGATGTAACTTAAAAAATTGTAAAGGTAAATTATGCCAAGAGTTGTAACACCCTTAAATGATAGACAGATAAAAGCACTCAAGCCAAAAGAGAAAGCATACACAAAAGCAGATGGAAACGGACTGCAATTATTAATCAAACCAAATGGCTCTAAGCTATGGGAGTTCTTATATAAAAGCCCTACTCTAATAAAAAGAAGAAAAACATCTTTTGGAACATACCCCGATACAAATCTAAAAACAGCAAGAAGTAAACGAGCCGAATACACAACAAAGATAAGAAACGGTATAGATCCTTTAGATGAAAAGCAAGAGATTAATGCAATCAAAATACAAAGTGAAAATAAAGCTAAGTTTACTTTTGAATTACTATCAAGAGCATTAATAAAAGAGAGATTAAATTCCAAAGAAATAAGCGAAGTACATTATAAAAGAGTTTTAACAGCTTTTGAAAATGATACTTATCCATTCATAGGTAAGAAAGTAATATCGGAAGTTACAACAAGTGATATAAAGAGCATAATTACAAAAGTATCTAAAAGAGGTGCAAACGAAAGTGCAAGAAAATTATACTATGCAATTTCTAAAACATTTAAAACTTTAATCACTAGAGATAATGCAGACGAAGCAGAATTTAACTATCAAATTACAAACCCACCAGCTACATTAGATTTAAGTGATTTAGTAGGAAAAGCAACAAAACAGCACTACCCTACTATAACAGATGATACAGGCATTAAAAACCTTTTGGCAAGTATCAAAGAATATCAAGGCGAAACCTCAACGAAATATGCCCTTTTGATGTTGGCTTATACTTTTGTAAGACCAGTAAATATTAGACTTGCTCTATGGAGTGAGATAAACTTAAAAGCTAAACAATGGGTAATACCAGCTAAGAAGATGAAAACAAGAGATGAGTTTATCTTACCTCTAAGCGATACCATAATAAATATTCTACAAGAGATAAAGCTTTATAGTGGAGATAGTAAGTATCTGTTTCCAAGTACCAAGAGTAAAAGCACTCCTCTAAGTGATGGTGCATTATTAGGAGCTATCCGAAGAATGGGTTACACAAAAGAAGAGTTTACTCCTCACGGCTTTAGAGCTATGTTTAGCACGATAGCACACGAGAAGAGTAGCTTTAAATATGATGTGATAGAAACTCAACTTGCACACAGTATAGGTAATAGTGTAAGCAAAGCATATAACAGAGCTAAGTATCTTGATGAACGGGTAGAGCTTATGCAGTGGTGGAGTGATCATCTTGATGAGGTGCAAAAATAATGGTGCTTTTAAGAGATGGACTAGAAATAACAGAAAGTTTCGGTACAAATGGAATAGCTGATATAAAAAGAGCACTTTATCATTATAGTATTAAGCTTGAATACTTACAAGATGATTATATTTTAAATACATATTTAAAAGGGTGCATAACATCAACAGATTTACAATTTATTCAAGATTTAAACTCATTATTTTCATTTTTAAATGGAATAGACAGAGAAGCCAAAACAATAAAAGAGAGACATAATAATAAAGAAATACACAAACCAGAAAAACTTGAAAGCGATATGAAAAAGCTTGAAGAAGCTAAAACGATTATGGAAAAATATTCAGAAATCAATAACCTAAAAGTAAAAGAATGTATAAAAACTCTTAAGATGTCGATTTTTGAGCTTAATAGTATCAGAGTAGAATTAAAGTCATACATCTTTAAACACAAAGAGGTTAGACCTCTTACAATAAGTTCACATCTAAAATGGTACGGAAATAAATTATTATCAAAGCGGATAGATTACTTTAAACCAAAGCCTGATGTAATTAATCAACTAATTAATAATAATTTGATTTATATCAAAAATAGCATAGAAAATATTAATATTACAAAATTAGAACATCTAATAAATTACCTCAAAGATTACTACAAAATAGCCTAAGTACAATTTTGTGTATTTAGGGCTTATATCCTCAAAGTAAAATCCATAGTAATATTTCATCAAGTCAAGACAATTACTGTACAAACTAATATCTTCGGGTATCTACAGTAATAAGCCACCCTTTGGCAAGGGCGAATACTTTTAAGAGTGTTTGGAGTGTTAGAAATGGAAAAGAGATATTACAGAGCTAAAGAAGTAGCGGTGTATTTAGGTGTATCAATTACAACAATTTGGAACTATGCAAAAGAGGGAAAACTAACAGCTAAAAAGTTATCAACACAAGCAACAGTTTTCGATATTAAAGAGATAGAAAAACTCTTTGAAGAGGTGGCATAAATGAAAAAGCCTCCTTATGTATCACACTACTTAGTGCTAAAAGACCTATTAGATGGTGTTGATGTTAGACAGCATAGCGATGTAGTAGTTTATTTAACTTCACGAATTGAGAATATCAAATTAGACATAACAAAGTATGGTGTAGAGTTTATTGAAGATATCTCAAAAGAGAGCCGTTATGCTCACTATAAGCCTTATATACTACTACCTACAGCCGATAACATTAACAGAGCTAAAGAACTTTTAGAAAAGTATGGAACTGATGAAGTTTTAGAGTTTTTAGAGAGTAAGCCAAATATTGAAGCGGTGGGCTACTATGAAGCTCAATGGAGTAATTGACTCCTTAAACTTTAGTAGTTCACAGATGGAAAGCTATTTTAAAAATGATGATAATTATAGCATAGAAGCAGTAAAAAGTATTGGAGTGTTTGAGCCTCATAGATGGGTGCAGGAGTTTAAAAAGCCTCTCACTCGTAACATTATCGAAGCGAAGATGCTACACACATCAACGGGCTTAATACTACCGATAAAACGGAATAGTAGAAGTCAAAAAATGCAAGTGATAGAGTTTGCAGGGCTTCAAGCATATACGGACACATCAAAGCTTTTGAGTGAGCTATTAAAAGGTTTACTGGAGCAGATAGAGAGTGAGCACATAGTGCGACTTGATGTAGCGATAGACTTCAAGGGCAAAATACCAAACAGAGTTATTAAAAAACTTTGTGAAGATAGAGAGCCTTTTAGATTTTGGAACACTACTTATTATAAAAGTAAGAGTGAGAAGAAACAAAACAATCGTTTAAATATTAAGACTTACAGCAAGTCAAATAAAGAAAAATTAGGCGAAGAAATCAACAGACTTGAGTTTGTATTTTTGAGAGATTATCTTAAAAAATTGCAGGTAAAAGATATTGAAAATTCTTTTAAAAAGATGGAGAAAACTATCAGGCGATTTAGTGGGTTAGAGGTGCAAATCTCATTCCTTTAAGTTATATACTAAGTTTTTTCTTCCAAACCTCAACTTTAGCCCAAGAAATAGGGCTTTAAGCGAGGTCAAAAACTGAACACAAAAAACAGCCTCAAAAAAGGCTACAAAAACAAGGAAAAATATAATGAAAAACACACAAACAATTAACCCAGTAGAAGAACTAAATACACTTACAACAAAAGAGAAAAGACAAGTACTAAATGCACTATGTTTTGAAGAGGGAGGTTATGAGTTAAGTGACCCTAATATTTTGATGAGATATTTCGGAGTCAGTTTGGATGATGTGATGTACGATATTGAGTCTATCCCTAGTTGGATATTTGGAGCTAATGGCTTTGAACCTGATATAAACTTAAGAGTAAAAGAGAAAGCAATAAGTAAGTGCATAGTGAAATACCCAATCTTTGATTTAAAGTTTACAGAGTCAATACTAGAAGATTTACAAGAAATGAATTTAGAAGAGGTTCAGAGAGTCAAGAAAGAGTATAAAAAAATGTATCAAAAAGATAAAGGCTATGAATTTATAAACTTGATGTTATCTCATAAAAAGTCCAATGAAAAAAAGACCGAGACCATAACCACAGAGGAGGCTTACAGATGAATGATATACAGGTACCCGATGAGGTAAAAATAATACACATACACAAAGGCAATGAAGAGCAGAATGACTTTATAGAGTTTATGAAGTTACGAGATGGTAAAAGTGCCATGCTTAGAGTTGGTGGTTTTGTGAAGAGATACGGCAGTGAGTTAGTAGATGAGTTTAGAGCCTTAAAAGCTCAATAGTGAGTAATCATACTATGAAGATGAGATATGCCTTTATAGTGCGATTATGAACACCTTAAGAGGGTGAAAGTAACTATGCTTTACACCCTTAGAAGTACTTTTAAAAATGCACAAAAAATGCACAGATAATTCCGTTAAAATTACAGTAGAAAAACTTATGTTAAAGTTTCCACTCAAAATGCGATAGATACGGGGTCAATCGCTAAAAGTTACCAAGAAGTTACCAAGTAAAAATCCCCTAAAATTTCCCTACTAAAAAGGAACACAAAAGTGAACACTCAAACAGCGACAACAGCGACTATTAAAGGAATAAGTGAACACTAAAGCAAACACCAAAAGGAACAGAGATAAATGTGCCTAAAAATTACTCATAAAACTGTATAATATTAGTACATAAATAAAAGGCTCTTGATGATAGAAGCGACACCTGAATACTTACTAAATGTTGTTGATGAAGAGACAGCCCTAAAGATATGGAACTACTTTCAAGGAATGAGAATATACTTCTCTAAAAACTCTATAAGAGATTATTACATAGTCAAGGATTATAAGGTGCTGATAGATAAGTACTACCGAATATCCGAAGCAATAAAAGAGTTAAGTTGTAAGTATGAAATCAGCAAAGACCAAATAAGAAGAATAATCAAGAGAGAAAAAAGGGAAATGTTTGAGTAAACCTATACACTCAATAGAAGCCTTTAAGACCTCAATACAACAGAATGTATCTCTAAGATGAGAAAGTCTCTTTAAAGTGTATTTCTGATGATATTATTGATATGTTTGAGAGTTGTAAGGATAGAGAGAGGGAGCTACCCTCTCAATAGATTAGTGAAGAGTAACTAAGTACCCCAACACTAACAACAGTAGAATTATTCTAAAAAGCAAAATATGCCCTTTGTGTTAACATTCCCACCCAACACTACCCACGATTTACCAAAAAATTAGGCAAAAAAAAAGCCCTACCTCAACAAAGAGATAAGGCTTACAGTGTTAACAAGGGGAGCTACCCCTAAACAATTCTACTGTTTCAAGTGTAATTATAGTCCATGTGAGATTAACTCATACTGAAGAGCTAAAAAGATTTTATGAATATCTTTGCTATACTTTGTGTATGAAAAATACTACAAACAGTCAATTTGATGCAATGACCGAAGAGCAACAAGAAGCCTTTTTTAATGCAGTTACTGAATCAACTGCAAGTGGTAAGAAAAAGATAAGTAATGATGTGCATTTAAGTACAAACGGTATAGATATTAGTGCTCTTCCGATTAAAATTATAGATATAAAGCCTAAAAGTCTGGATGAGTATCGAGCAGAGATAAGAGCAACTGTAGAAAAAGTAAAAGAAAATGCCAAGAAAGGTGTTGCAGTTTTTACAGATACTTAGCACGATAAAAGTGATAAGCTCAATAGTTTATAATCTAAAAGTCCATAAAATCTAAAGTAGCATTTCTAAAAGTATCACTAGAAAAACAATCCCCATCAAAGACAACAAAGCCGTTAAGTTCGGCTAAATATGTATCAAGTACACACTCAATCTTTTCATCATCTAAGCCGAAGTTATCCCGTATGCACTCCCAAGTGTAGCAACCTTTTAAAGCACTTGTATTTTGATAATGCTTTTTAAGGAACTCTTTTTCTTTATCATCTATGCTTTTGTCTATGCACTCAATAATATCTCTTTGAAATAGTGCCACCTACTCCCCTTTACAAACATTAGCCCTAATAATCTCTTTTAACTCTTTGCAGTCTTTGTTCTCTATGTAGAGAGTTAACCAAGACTCTACCCATAGTGGTATGTTAGAACTACCTCCCCAATTATTAACAGCTGATGCCGATAGTTCAAACTTATTAGCAAATTCTTTTTTAGAAAACCCTGCTTTTTTAAGAAGCTCATTTAATTCTGTTTTATCCATTCTGTCCCTTTATTACTGAAATCTGTAACAAATTGTATCATAAATTACATAATTTAGTAACAATAACTTGACTTACTTACTAAAATAAGTATATAATACACTTATAAGCAAAGATAAGTTACTAATAAATGTAACTAAAGGAATTTAAGATGAAAAATAAATTAACACTAAACGACATCAAAAGCGAAATAAGCAAAGAAGAACTATTAGAGATTATCGGTTTCTCTATTGATAGTGGCATAAGCATAGAGGAAGCGATTAACGAGTTCATAGAAGCAAACTACGATTTAGAGGAGGTAGCATAATGCAAGTATCAAGATATAAAGCTGATGAGGTTATCAAGTCCACACATGGGAAAATCTTCTCGTGTGAGTTTATTAAGAAAGATGGCTCACTCAGAAAGATGGTAGCTCGTTTAGGAGTTGCTAAAGACTTAAAAGGTGGTAGCAATGGTGCAAGTACTAAGAACTCTTTTATCACTGTTTACGACATGGTAGCGAGTGCTTATAGAATGGTAAACCTAGAAACACTTACAGCTATTAGAGTTTGTGGTGTGTCTTATGAGGTGGTATAGATGAGTTACTTAACAATGAAATATAAAATCAGACTGCTAGAAGCGGTTATCAAACAAATTCAAAAGGAGAAGTTATCATGAAGATAGAAGATATAAAAGAGAGGTTAGAGAGCAGTGAGCAGTTTAAGTACTGGAGTGAAGAAGTAGGTATCACTTTTGATGATTTTAAAGTGATAGACACCACTACAAATAAAGTTCTTTGTAGTGGTAGCGATAAGATAGGGAATTACTGCATAATGGTACTTGAAGATGATAAGTTACAAGCGAGTTATGATCTAACAGTCGAGAGCATGAACGATAAACGCTTACAAAGACTAGAGGAGAAACAAGCATGAAGAAAGAACAAAATAAGAGTATAGATTTTAGTAGGTTTGTAAGCACTGATGACTTAGAGGAGTCTCTTGATGTTTTTAAAGGTGTTCATAATCTTTTAAATGCCTTAGAGTTGTCTGATGATAGCGGTAGCAATAAGTGGGATAAATATACTTACTTTGCTCTACAGATAGCAGTTAGTCATGGTATTAAAGAGTTAGAAGCATTAAAGCCTAATATTGAGTATATGGGCGACTTTATGAGA
>JALWTK010000180.1 GCA_027082875.1 Sulfurimonas sp.
ACACGAGGAAGATTATTAGTATGAACTATCATATCCCCACGGCTAATGTCCACTTCATCTTCAGTTGTGATTGTCACTGCCATCGGAGCATAGGCTTCATCTGTTGTCGCCTCTCTATTTGCTTCTGTAATGTCACCTGCGTTTAGAATACTTTTGACTTTTGTGGTTTTTCCTGAAGGAAGTACTGTTATCTCATCGCCTACTTTCACAGTTCCGCTTGCTATAGTGCCGCAGAAACCTCTAAAGTCTAAGTTTGGACGGTTTACATACTGTACAGGAAAGCGGAAGTTCTCCTCTTTTTGCTCTTTTGTGATGTCCATAGTGTCAAGCAGTTCTAAAAGTGGTTTGCCTTCATACCAAGGTGTTTGTGTACTTTTATCAACTACATTGTCCCCATCGAGTGCGCTGAGAGGAATGTAGTAGCGGTTTTTCATACCAAGCTCATTTGCAAGCTCTTCATACGCAGTTTTTATCTCTTCAAAAACATCTTCGCTAAAGTCAACAAGATCCATCTTGTTTATGGCTACAATGACATGCTCTATACCTAAGAGGTTTACTATGAAGCTATGGCGTCTTGTTTGAGTGAGTATCCCCTTACGAGCATCTATTAAGATGATGGCTACATCAGCTGTTGAAGCACCTGTTACCATGTTACGCGTGTACTGCTCATGTCCTGGAGTATCTGCGATGATGAACTTTCTTTTTTCAGTCGTAAAAAAGCGATAAGCAACATCTATGGTAATGCCCTGTTCTCTCTCACTCTGCAGACCATCAACAAGCAGAGCCATATCTATCTTCTCTCCTGTTGTTCCATACTTTTCACTCTCACTCTCAGCAGCAGAGAGTTGGTCATCAAATATCATCTTACTATCATAAAGCATACGACCTATGAGCGTACTCTTCCCATCATCCACACTACCGCATGTTAAGAAACGGAGCATATCTTTGTTCTCATGCTCTTTGAGGTATGCCTCTATATCTGTTGCTATTTTTTCATTTTTTGCTGACATTCTTTTTCCTTGTATAAAAATCTTTTATGTTTAAGTAGATATTTTGTAAAACAATACGTTTTTCAAAAAGTTTGTTGATTATTAGACTCATTTCATCTGGTTCATCTTCATAGTTATGTGCCAACTCATTTCTGTCTTCTCGAAGTTCTCGCCATACACTTGCACTCTCAAGCAGATGTAACTTTTCCATAAGATGCAGTAGATCCACAAAAGGCTTGCCTTCTACCTCTTCATCCAAATAGAGCAGTATTGTTTTAAAAAGTTTTTGCCCCATAGCATCTTGAAGTTTTGAAAATCTAAATAAAAACTGATCTAAAACTTTTATTTGCTCATCATCAAGCTTTACATAACTCTTGGCACTTAAAGGCATGATGGGTTCCAACTCTTTAGCAGAACTTTGAACACGCTGGAGATGTTTATCGCACTCGTAAAAAATCTTCTCTAGCTTTTCTATGATAATATCATCACTCACAGCAACACCCCATTTTTCATTATCTCTTTTTCTATACTTCGCTCTCTGTCTTTTGAGACAACTATATCTATTTTTTGTTCACCTATCAGGTCGTAGAGTTTGAGTTTAAATTGTACTTTTAAACGCATAAGCTCTTCTACGCTCAAGTTCTCATCTAACTCAAAATATAGATCAATATCGCCACCCCTTTTAGTATCATCTACACGACTACCAAACAGATAAACTTTTCCTTCATGAAACAAATCTAAAAAAGTCTGTTTTATGGCATTAATCTCAGAGTTTGTTAATCGCATAAGAAACCTTTAAAAATACATCCGCGCATATATCCTATAGCGCCCCATTTCATCCCTTTTCATTCTCTATTTTTGCAAAAAGCTCTTTTGAATCTATTTTTAAAATCTTACAAACTTTATCTATTAAATTTTCCGTAAATTCCAATAATTGCTCTATTTCATTTCTCGATGGCAACCTATAGTTTGGATTAGGGTATCTATCATCTTTATAGTAATCAGTAGCAATTCTAAGGAGTACCAAAGACTCATCTTCAAGCGAAAGTGCTCCTTCTATCACATAGTACAGCTTTATTAAGTCATGCGTTTTTGGTATTTTTTGATTATCATTTACCACAACTGCTTTAAGCAATTTTTCTATTGACTGTTGCAATTCTACACCAACAATATCTTCATAATGGTGCGCATCAAATAAAAACTTTGCCGTATTAAAATTTTTAAAAGAAAAGTACAACCACTCTTTTGCATATGTAATATTACCCATACAGCACTTCTCCTTTTGTCAATATCTCTTTATAGAACTGATCTTTTACTCTTGAAATTCTATCTTGAACTCTTTGGGAACTATCTACAAAAAGATCAATACCTAAAAGATATGTTTTTTGTAAATCAAATAGTCTCTTTTGTAATTCCAATTTATAATCTCTCATCTGAGATATTTCCAAATCATCTTTGATTAAGAAGAGATCTACATCACTCTCCTCAGTGGGAGTTCCATAAGCATAACTACCAAAAAGTATGATTTTATCAGGATTAAGTGGTTTTAACCTTTCAACTATTTGCGGCTTTAACTCTTCGATGTTTAACATTTTAGAAATACCCCTCTATTTTCTTCTTCTCCATCGCACCTTCGCTGTCTTTGTCTATGAGACGACCTTCTCTCTCACTGCTTGTAGAGAGTAACATCTCTTTGATGATCTCTGGAAGCGTAGAAGCTGTAGAGTTTATGGCACCTGTGAGTGGGTA
>JALWTK010000181.1 GCA_027082875.1 Sulfurimonas sp.
AAATTCTCCAGTTATTATCCAGTTTAGTAATGGTGGTGCTTCTTACTATGCAGGAAAAGGACTCTCAAACGAGAACGAAAAGTCTGCTATCATCGGTGCTATCTCTGGAGCTATTCATACTCATATGATGGCTGAGGCTTATGGTGTGCCAGTTATCCTACATACTGATCATGCTGCAAAAAAACTTCTTCCTTGGATAGATGCACTTTTAGATGCTGGTGAAGAGTACTTCGCCAAAAACGGAAAGCCACTTTTCTCTTCTCATATGTTAGATCTTTCAGAAGAGCCACTAGAAGAAAATGTAGCAATTTGTAAAGCATACTTAGAGCGTATGGCGAAGATAGATATGAGCATAGAGATAGAGCTTGGCTGTACAGGTGGAGAAGAGGATGGTGTCGATAACACAGATATGGATAACTCACTTCTTTATACTCAGCCAGAAGATGTGGCGTTTGCCTACAAAGAACTTATGGAAGTCTCACCTCACTTTACAATAGCTGCTTCATTTGGAAATGTGCATGGCGTTTATAAGCCTGGTAATGTACAACTCACTCCTAAGATCCTTGATAACTCTCAAGCACACATCGAAAAAGAGTTCGGTACTGATAAAAAACCAGTAAACTTTGTATTTCACGGTGGTTCAGGGTCTCTTCCTTCTGAGATAGAAGAAGCTATAGGCTATGGTGTTATTAAAATGAACATAGATACAGATACTCAGTGGGCTACATGGAATGGTGTTCGTGAGTATGTTGCAAAACATCATGACTACTTACAAGGTCAAATCGGTAACCCAGAAGGTGACGATAAGCCAAACAAAAAGTACTACGATCCGAGAAAATGGCTACGTGCAGGTCAAGAGGGACTTCGTGAAAGAGTTATAGTTGCATTTAAAGACTTAAATGCGATGGATAGAAACTAAGATACCTCATTTTATGCATTTCTCATATTTTCTGCTGATATAGTGGAAAATATGTGTAAATATTTTTCTTCGCTAATTTAAGATATGTTTTTGATATTATCTAATCCTTCTTTTAGTAAATCTATGGTACTCAAAATGTTATTGTTTATATTTTCCATTACTGTTTGTATCGAAAGATGAACCTATTTTGGAAATAAATTAAATCATATTAGATTAGTGCTTGTCTTTTAAGTATAATAATAAAATTAAAACGAAGAAGTGATATGTATAAACTAAACTACTATGTACCTGTAGCTGCAAAAGAGAAGACAAAAAAAGCACTTTTTGATATAGGTGTAGGTATGTTTGACAACTATGAAAAATGCTCGTGGGAAATTTTAGGTCAGGGACAATTTAAGCCTGTTAGAAATGCTAATCCAAATATTGGCGAACTTAATAAACTCGAAGTATTGGATGAGTACCAAGTTCAGATGATTTGTAGTGATGAACTTATCCATAGCGCTGTGAAGACTTTAAAAGAAGCTCACCCTTATGAAGAAGTAGCTTATGAAATTTTTAAGATGGAAGATATATGAAGTTTTATGACAGAGTTTAGGCATAAAATCGTTACTTCATTATGAGTTGAAATTGCACTTAATATTAGAATTGGCGCTTGAATTAGTATGTTGACTGTACTTTGGTGGAGACGTGCAGAACATAAGAGGTCTTTAAATAGTGATTTATAGAGTATTATATGAAATAATGTAACTTCTAATGTAACTTAAAAAAATAATGTGCAAAATATTTTCCTTTTTATTAGTTGAGTATTGTAGCATAAATATTCTATCTAACTTTTTAACTATTTCTTTAACCTAAAAATGCTTTGGTTAAATACCCCATAGGGGTATTATGAAATACAACTTTTAACCTACTTTAAAAACTTTGTAAATAAAGATTTCATGCGGTCGCCTTTACCCTCAACGGATTAAACACTACGGAGTACCTTTTACTTATCTATACCGTATTATAACTGCTCTACAAAGCATTATCTCTTGTTTGATGTCTATTTGTGTGTGTAAGAAGTTTTTGAGTGTGTAGGTGTTCTATTTGTTTGAGTGTTGTTTGATTATCGTGTAAGTGTTGAGGTGTTTCTCATTTTTGAGAATTAGGTAGTTTTTATCTGCTCTTCAAGTCTATCTATCACTTTCATAATTGGTAAGTTTCTATCTCTTTACCTTTAATGTGGCTTATACGAGTTTTTCGTAGTAAACCAAAACTAGGCTCTTATATTATACACGGTCGACATTTTTTCGACCGTAAGTGCAAAAAGACTAAAGCAACTGCATAGTAAAATAAATCTTCCATAATGTTCACCTCTTCAATATTGTAGCGTTTCTTTTCTCTTGGTTTTATAAAAGGGTGTCGGTTGAAATGACCCCCTTTTAATTAGTACTGTTTGGTACTATTTAAATTGTACCCATATGGGCTAAATTATATTTACCTCATTTGTGAGGAGTTTTAGCTTCATCCTCTAACCTACTAACGGCATCAGTCAAAACATCAGCCAGTAACTTAACTGCTTGGTAATTGTAGATATTATCTGTAAAGCTTTCATCTAAGCACGACATAATAGAACTACACCCTTTTAATACTTCAAGAGGATTATCTTCAAGAGCTACACCTATACACTCAGTACTCATCTTAAACCTCCCCTCTCATAAAGTCGCCCATATACTCAATATTAGGCTTTAATGCTTCTAACTCTTTAATACCATGACTAACTGCTATCTGTAGAGCAAAGTAAGTATATTTATCCCACTTATTGCTACCGCTATCATCA
>JALWTK010000182.1 GCA_027082875.1 Sulfurimonas sp.
CATGTAAAAGTCTCACCAAAAGCAAACAGAAGATTTTATAGATTTTTTGCTATATTTTGGATTGGGCTTATCTTCTCTATCCTCTCAAATCACATGGGTGTCTACTGGATAGGGCTAGAACTAGCTACTCTCTCTACAGTCTATATGATTAAGACAAACTACACACCAGCAGCACATAAAGAGGCTTGGAACTACATGATAGTTGGGGCTATCGCCGTTTCGCTCATTCTCTTTGGTATTATCTTAATGTATGCAAGTGCAAAGCCTATTTTAGGTGAGGATGCGATGCAGTTTGACCTGCTTCTTAAACATGCAAAAGAGATTCCCTCTCCTTTCCTTTTTGAGATGGGTTTTGCTATTGCTACTATTGGGATGTTTATCAAGATGGGATTTTTTCCTATGAATCTTTGGTTAGCCAACATCGAGAGAGCCTCTTTTTATCCTGTGGCTGCACTCTTTAGTGGGATTTTAGAGTCTGCTGTTGTTGTGGGATTTTTTCGTTTTTCTCAAATCGCTATGAAGGTAAACTATGATCATCTCTTTATCTTTGTCTTTATCTATACCATTTTAACCATCTTTATAGTCTCTTTTCTCATCTTTAGAGCCAAAGACTTTATGCGCCTATTTTCTCTCTCAGGAGTGGAACACATGGCGTTAATCGTGATGTTTTGGGTAAGTGGAGCGCCTTTTGCAGCACTACTACACTTTGGAGCGCATGCCTTTTTAAAGCCAGCTCTTTTTCTCTCAACTGGTGTTTTAGAGTCTAACGGAAAGTATAAAATAGCAGGTGCACTCCGAGGCTACAAAGGTAAACGCGGTACTATCTTTTGGTTTTTAGTCTCACTCTTTTTACTTGCCATCATCTCCCTTCCACCGAGTCCGATGTTCTTTAGTGAACTCTATGGTTTTGGGGCGATGATAAGTACAGCAAAAGAGAGTGACCATATGTTAGCGATGATTGGAGCAGTACTGTTCTTACTCATTTTACTCTCTATCATCTTCTACCGTTTTGTCTCTATTTATCAGTCCATGAAGTATGAGGGAGAGACGCAAGACAAAGAGGTCTATCCGAGTGAGCTTTTTGCACTCATCCTCTTTGCAGTTTCACTTGTAGCACTTATGCTGCCAGATACACTTACTTATCTAAAATCAGTAATATAAAGGGAGGGACTTGCACAATGGCAAAAAAAAGAAAATCTTGGATGAATGCAGAAGAACTTGCAGAGGAAGAGAGTGTTGTCTCTTTTCACCCGCGAGATATGAAGAGCTTTTATGCTTGGGATGGGGATATTTTGGTTTTAAATATCTTAGGAACTCCGAGTGCAAAAAAAGACATCATCGGTAAGCCAAAGGGAAACCAACTTAAGATAAGCGTCACAGCAGCACCAGTAGGTGGCAGAGCAACTGATTATATGGTGAAGTGGTTAGCTAAAGAGTTCGGGGTAAATAAAAGCGACATAGATGTTGTCTTTGGTCGAATGAATATCAATAAACAGCTCCGTATAAAAGCCCCTACAAAATTCCCTCGTGTTATTGCAAAGTTAGAGGAGAAAAACTCATGAGATTTATAGCTCGATTTTGTAAAGAGAAGCGTGAATGCTTTGAAATTATCACTGTATATGAAGAGTCTACCAAGATAGAAGAGATTTCAAAAGAGTCTCCTCGCATCAAGACATTGGCAAAAAAAGAGCCATCAGCTATCTGGTTTGAACGCAAGATGCAGGATGATTTTGGTATCATTATTGAAGATGCCTTCGATAAACGCCCACTTGTACATCAAGAGCGATTTCCTAGAGATTTGCATCCTTTGAGAAAAGATTTTAAAGAGATACAACTCCAAGAAGCTCCTTATCTGCAGTACAAATATGAAGAGATAAGTGGAGATGGTGTTTTTCAAGTTGCCGTAGGTCCTATCCATGCAGGTATTATCGAGCCGGGGCATTTTCAGTTTTCTCAAGCAGGCGAAGAGATGCTTCATTTAGAAGTACGTCATTTTTATAAAAATCGAGGGATTGAGAAGATGCTTGAGGGCAAAACTCTCCAAGAGGCAAAGCCAATCATAGAGAGAATTAGTGGTAATGAGAGCATAGCCTATCAAATCTGCTACAGAGATATCTACCTTCAAGCAACAAAGCAAGAGCTTCCTCTTAGTTTGCGAAAACGCCATGCACTTCTGCTTGAGCTTGAGCGAACTATTCATCATCTTACAGATATTGGGTTTATTCCTAATGATGCAGGATTTGGGGCAGCTCTGAGTTTTGCTTCTAAGCTGAGCGAAGATGCTCGAAGAAAGATGAATGAACTTACAGGACACCGTTTTGGTTTTGGGGCAATAGATTTTGAAAATAGCTTTATAGATACAGCAAGTTTTCATGAGTGGCTTAATGATTTAAAGCAGAGTGTAGAGTTTTTTGAGGATTGGATTATTGATATTCCTTCTCTTTGGGATAGATTTGACACTACGGGGATTTTGCCTCTCAAAAAAGCAGTGAAATATGCTACTGTTGGTGTGATAGCACGTGCTTCTGGAATAGCCATAGATAGAAGAATAAACCCTTTTTATCTTGAGCATGGCTTTAGTTTGGCAAGTGAAGTGAGTGGGGATGTAGCTGCACGTTTTAAAGTGCGACTTGCAGAACTTCAAAACTCCATAGTCATGATGCGAAACTTTTTAGAAGAGGATGACACAAAACTTGAAGTTACAGAGATTTATGATGGAGAGTATCAGAGTTTTTGTGAGAGTTCTATTGGGGAACTTTTTATGGCTATAGATATAAAAGATGGTCTGATTGAGAGATTTTTTGTGAGGGATCCTAGTTTTATGAACTGGCAAGCAGTGCATATCATGATGAGCAGTGATATTATCGCTGATTTTCCACTTATAAATAAGAGTTGTGATTTAAGCTATGCGGGGAATGATTTATGATTAAATTTTGGAACAAGCGTGTTAAACTTGGAGTGATTACTGAAAAACCAGAGCTTGAAGAGAGTCTCAAAAAGATACACAAAGAGATAAAAGAAAATGTCAAAAAAAAGTTCGCAGGGAGCTTAGCCATAAGGATGGTAGATAGTGGAAGCTGTAATGCCTGTGAAGCAGAGTGCAATGCCCTCTCAAATCCCTACTTTGACCTTGAGCGTTTAGGTATCTACTTCGTAGCAAGTCCTAGACATGCAGATGTAATGTTAGTTAGTGGTGTTATGACCTTTAATATGACTCCTCATGTCAAAGAAGCCTACGAGCAAATCCCCTCACCAAAATGGATAATAAGCATCGGAGACTGCCCAATGATGCAAGCCCCATTTGAGAAAAATTATGCCATAAATGCACCAGTAACAGAGCATCTTGAAGTTACACATCATATAGCAGGTTGCCCACCTAACCCAGTGGAAATCATGGAAGGGTTTTTAGAGTTTTTGAAGAAAATTTAGCTCTCTTTTATCATAACTTTAATAAATAATGTGTATAATTGCGCCAATAATTTAAGGATATAAATATGCCAACAGTTTTAGAAGCTTTAAAAAATCGTTCCTCTATAAGATCTTATAGTGATAAAAAAATTCCTAAAGAGACTTTAGAGAAGATACTTATAGCAGCAGGAATGACTCCAAGTGGTGCAAATATGCAGCCATGGGTCACTTATGCTATTAGTAATGCTGAGACTCTAAAAAAAGTTGGTGATGCGATTATAGAGAAAATGGATGCTGGTATTACTAGTGATCAACATATTCAGTACTACCCTGTAAAGTGGACAAATCCTTATAAAAAACGCCGTATCGTAACGGGTGCTGGTCTCTATAAACTTCTTGATGTTGACCGTAAAGATAATGAGACTCGTATAGAGATGTGGAAAGATAACTTCAGATGGTTTGGTGCACAGACTGTTATTTTCGTATTTACAGCAAAGGCAAACTTAGAAGATTCTGAGGGTATGCTTATCGACTGTGGTGCTTATATGCAGAGTATCATGCTTGCAGCTCAAGAGTTTGGAATAGACTCATGTCCACAAGGAAGCACTACCGAGTTTGGTAGAGTTGTAGCAGAAGCACTTGAGGTTCCTGATAATCTAGCACTTCTTTATAGTGTAGTTTTAGGCTACAAAGATGAGAATGCAAAGATAAATGAGTATCAACCTGCGCGTGTAAAACTTGAAGAATCTGTTACTTTTATAGACTAAAAAATATCTTTAAACTTCTTGGAGTATCGCTCTAGCAT
Source organism: Sulfurimonas sp. (assembly GCA_027082875.1). Taxonomy (GTDB): domain Bacteria; phylum Campylobacterota; class Campylobacteria; order Campylobacterales; family Sulfurimonadaceae; genus Sulfurimonas. Next base: position 4,214 of record JALWTK010000182.1, read on the forward strand.
ACTCCTGTTTCCACTTACTCCCCCACTATGAATATACAAAACTTTTTCTTCTATCTGCTCTAGTAGTACCATCCATAATGATGGAGAGTAAAGTAGGTCAAACTCTACTCCAGCCTCTTGTAACTTCTTATACATCTCATAAAACTCTCTATAAGGCTTCGCAAAGTGATACTTTTTCTTAGGCTCAAGGATGATGAGATTTTTTGGCAGTATGTGAAGCGCTTGCATCTGCTCTTTAAGATACTCTACATCTCCAACAGAAGGTGTCGTATAGACTCTGTACTCAGGAAGTGCAAGTGCTAAAAAAAGTGCTGTAGTTCCAGTCCCAGAAGGAGTAGCAAGGGATTTAACATCAGGGTTCTGTTCTCGTATCTCTTTTGCTAAAACTTCTAAACCGACTTTGGCACTCACATCTGCCCCACCCTGATCCACTATAAAAGTTTTTGTATTAAGGTTTAAACGCAGACTAGATACAAACTCTCTGTACATATTCTCTTCTATCTCAATATGCTGCATCCCTAAATGAAGAGCATCTGCAAAATTACCACTCTTTTGCTCTTTTAAAAATGTGCTCAGAGGCTTTGTATAGTAGAGAAATTCCCACTCTTTCTTCTCACACATTGCAGCTATTGCCAGCATGGCGTTTGATTGAGTACCACCATAAGAGATGATTGTTCTGAGTTCTTCTTTTGGAGTTCTTAGGAGTGTGTAGAGTTTTCGGTATTTATTTCCTGCAAGATAGGGGTCTATGAGGTCATCACGTTTGATAAGAAACTCTCGCCCCTCTAAAATGATTTTAGAGATTGGAGAGATTTGCATATAAGTACTACTTGATTGTAGCTTTTTTCTGTAATGCATCCATTTTTTCTTTCATAACGGCTTTAAATTTTTCCATTTTAAGACGTTGCTCAATATATGGTTTTACTTCATTAAAACTTTTTGTTGATGCATTTTTCTTCTCTTGAAGATAGATAACATGGTAACCAAACTGAGTTTTTACAGGAGCTAAAGTGATAGTTCCAACTTTCATACTAAAGACCTTGTCATTAAATGCCGGTACCATTTGTCCTTTTGTAAAGAAACCAAGATCTCCACCTTTTGGTCCACTAGGTCCAGTAGATTTAGTTTTTGCTAACTCTTCAAACTTTGCTTGTAGTTTTTTACCGCTTAATGATTTAAGTTCATTAATGATTGACTTTGCTTGGGCTTCTGTTTTTACTAAGATATGGCGAGCATGAACAGACTCTTTCTCATTAAACTCACCCTTGTTAGCATTGTAGTACTCTTTTAAAGCTTTCTCTGGGATCTTAATACCATCAAGAACTTTTTTTTGCCATACCTGAACAGCTAACTCTTTTTTCATACGTTGCTCAAGTTTTTTATACTGCTCTTTATACTCTTTTGAGCTTAAGATACCAGATTTTTTGGCATCATCATAAATAATCTCTTTACCTATAAGTTGTTGAAGAACCTGCTGTCTAAATTGTGCTTGTTTATCAGCTGGAACTTGATTAAATCTACCTTGAGTAGCCTGCATTAACTCTGCATCTACCTCTTGTTGAGTAATTGCTTTTCCATTTACAGTTACTAAAGTTTGTGCTGATGCTACTACACCAGTGATGAGAAGTGCTGAAAGAAGTTTTGTTGCTATTTTCATTAAGATTCCTTAATTGTTTTGATTAAAGAAGTGTAATGCTTTTAAACTAATAGTTATTAAACAGTCTCCTTTAGGCAATAACTTTGAGGTACTTGCTAAGAATAGCTTCTAATTTTGCACGAGTAAGAGGTTTTGAAAGGTACTCATCTAATCCTTTTTCAATAAGCATCTCCTTATCTCCTTCCATTGCCATTGCAGTAAGTGCAACAACTGGAGTAATACTATTTATACTTGTCCCCTCTTTAATCTCTCTTGTTGCATCTATACCATTTTTTTCTGGCATATCTATATCCATGAAGATAATGTCAAACTGATGTTGTGTTGATTGTCGTATAGCTTCAAGACCATTTGATGCAGTTGTAACATTTATATCATATCCCTCTAAAAGTATCTGAATGAGTCTCTGATTTATAAGATTATCTTCCACGACAAGTGCTTTTGTCTCTCTTTTAATACGAAGTGCTTCAACCTTTTGCTTTGTTGTCTCTATGGAGTTCACAGAGTAAAGATGTTTTGCTACACGACTAGGAAGTAATGGCTTAGCAACTATTTCATTGACTATATGTGTCAATTTCGTTTGCAGTTTTGCATCCTCTTCTACTAGTAAAATGATTGGTGCTTTTTTAGAATATGTGCCGAGTTCTAACATCCAAGAAGAGTCATCTTGATTTGCCACTATATAAAGAGCGTCTATCCCTTCATAAACATGTTTATCCAGCTGGTTAGACTTAATGACATCTATAGCAAATGAACGCAAGTATATAGTAAGAAAATTTGCTTCCTCTATTTTACTCTGATCAAGTAAAAGAACCCTCACTTTTTTCTTTGGTACCATTTTATAGTTTTGCTCAAGACTCGCTTTAAAGTCTAAAACAAAGTTCACATAAGTACCACTCTCCTCTTTAGACTGTATCTTTAACTTTGAGCCGAGTAATTTTACAAGACCATTTGAGAGAGTCAGTCCTACACCGAGTCTCTCATCTGCATGATTTCCAGAGGTAAAAGGCTCATCTATCTTTGCTATCTGCTCGGCTGATATACCTTGACCATTATCTCGTATACCAAATCCTATAGAGCAATCTCCATTTTGATGGCGTTTAAGAAGTTTAACCTCGATGATAACCTTACCACCACGAGGAGTAAACTTTATAGCATTTTGTCCTAGGGAAAAGAGTATTTGATTTATCTTTTTTATATCACTAAAGATAGTTTTTGGAAGCTTCGGATCGATAAATGTGAGTACTTTTATCCCCTTATCTGCTCCTGCTACTCCAAAGTTATATGCAAGTTTTTCCATTTCAGGTAAAAGGTTAAACTCCTGCTTATCAACTTCTAGTCGTCCACCTTGTAGTTGAGAGAGATCTAGTAGTGTTTCTATATTTGTCATAAGATTACGAGAGGAGTGATGAATCATCTGAAGATACTCTCGTTGGCGTTTATCTAGGTCTGTCTGTCTCATAAGTTCTATAAATCCAAGTATCCCATTCATCGGTGTACGAAATTCATGACCAATATTTGCTAAAAACTTTGTTTTTAACTCTTCTATCTCTTGTGTCTGTACTCTTGCCTTATTGAGCTCAGTAATATTTTCAAGTTCTAAAACATAAAAATCTTTATACTTAAGAAATACATGACAGTATGCTTTGATGTTAATAATTTCATTTTTTGCATTAAGAAGTGTAATATCATAACCATTTTTATGGTGTTTTTTGATGTAATCGAGCCAAGACTTATCAGACTCTGTAAAAATCTCTTCACTCTCTTTAACAAACATATCACGAATACTCTCATACTTACCTCTATACTCAGGTATATTTTGACAGGCCATAGTCTCAAAAAAGGTCGTGTTTGCCCCTATCCACCCTTCGCCAGGATAAAAATAGAGTAACATAGAGTGTGACTTATTTACTATAGAAGAGTAAAAATCTTTGTCTAAGTGTTTTAAAATATCTTTTTTAACTGTCTGTGATTTTGGAATGTGTTCTACTTTTGAAGAGGAAAAGAGTGAAAAAAAGCCCATCAGAGTATCCTTCGTAAAATTTCTTGTTTTGATTATATCATAAAGCGTGCTAAAATGTCTTTATGATAAAAAAAGCCACAAAAAAAGAGATAACTGAGATACATGAGCTTTTCATCGAAAGATATGATGAAGCTGTTACAGAACTTACCTATAAAAATGCTTACGAGTTAGTTGTCGCTGTTGCACTCTCTGCACAGTGTACCGATAAACGAGTAAATATCTTAACTCCTCCACTTTTTGCAAAGTACCCAAGTACAAAAGAGTTAGCAGAAGCTAAACTAGATGATGTAAAATCTTTCATAAATTCCTGTTCTTTTTTTAATAACAAGGCAAAAAATATTATTGCCATGGCTCAAAGAGTAGAAGAAGTCTATCATGGTAAAATTCCTTTAGATGAAAAAGAGCTTCAAACCCTAGCCGGAGTTGGACAAAAAACAGCCAATGTAGTGATGATAGAATATACAGGAGCAAACCTCATGGCAGTAGACACTCATGTCTTTCGTGTAGCACATCGTTTGGGCCTGAGTGATGATAAAACAGCTATTGCAACAGAAGCTACACTTGTTAAAAAGTTTCAAAACAATCTTCATGCGCTACATCAAGGGATGGTTCTTTTTGGTCGTTATATATGTAAGGCTAAAAATCCAGCTTGTGAAGAGTGTTTTTTAACTGACTACTGTAAAACAAAAGAAACATTTAAGGTATAGGTATAAAATATGCTACAAACAACTATGACAAAATTATTTTTATTATTAGCATTTAGCCTTCTTTTTAGTGGCTGTATAAATAAGCATGGTATCTCTGCTAAATACTACAGTGACTGTAAAGAGTACTATGACCTGCAAGGCTACTATCATAATGAGTGTGGAGATGATGATATCATGACCTATAAAGAGATGGGTGATAAATTTAAACGAAAGAAAAAAGTTGATAAAGGTAATGTTTACTAAATATCTTCTAAACTAACTTCAAGCCAAGATGCAGTAAAAAAGAGCCTGCCTCGGGTAGACTCACCTTCATAGCTCTTACATCGTTATGTTTTGGATCAATAAAATAGTTCTGTGCTTTTGAGAAGTCTGCATTTTTTAACTTTGTATCTGAAAATCTAGCTCCGCTTAAGTCTGTGTTAGAAAAGTTGGATTTTTCTAAGTTTGCTCGTGTAAAGTCTACATCTATCGCTTGAGAATTAAGAACTTTAATATGACGCATATCGAGAGTATAAAAAGAGGACATACTTATGTTGGAGTCTTGTATATTTAACTCAAAAGGGCTTATGGTTGCTGAGAAGTCTATGCCTATCGCCTTTGAGTTTATGATGGTGACATCATTAAGAATAGAACCTTTCACACCGATAAGCGATAAATCGCACTCTTTAAATGTGCATTCACTAAAGGTGCAAAACGCAAATTTTGTTTTATGAAATGAACAACTTTTAAAGGTGCAGTACTCAAACACCACACCACTTACAAGACTCTCTTTCAATTCTACATTTTCTATGATTTGCTCGTCATATTCTAACTCTGTGAAGTACATATTTTCTCTTTAATGATTTACTTTATAGCGATAAAAGTTGCAAAATTAGCCCATCGAAAGACTACCTCACAGTGAGAAAAACCTGCATTTTTTGCCATCTTTATGTTCTCTTCCTCACTATAAGGCACTAGAATATTCTCAAGTGCTTCGCGTTTTTGCACTATCTCATACTCTGAATATCCCTGTGCTTTTTTAAAATCATAGTAACATTCTATGAGGTCTTTGTTGAGTTTTGACTCATGGCTGATGACCTTCTCGCTAAAGATGAATACACCCTCTTTTTTTAAGCTTTGTGCTATTTTTTTGACAAGCTCTTCCCGAACAAGTGGACGAATAAACTGTAAAGTGTAGTTACTTATAAAAACATCTGTTTGTTTATAGTCATACTCTAATATATCTGCGTTTATAACCTCAACCTTCGCACCATAAGCCTCACACTTACGTTTTGCTTGTTCTAACATCGCTTCGGAGTTATCTAGTCCTATCAGCTCAGCATTTACCTTTAAATCTCTATGTATATTTAAAAGCAGGGAAGCCGTTGAGCAGCCGAGGTCATAAACTATGCCATCTGCACTTAAGTTTTTATGTGTAAAAAATTGAGTGATTTTTTGACTCTCTTTATAAAAGGGGACACTACGCTCAAGCATATCATCAAAGACAGCAGCTACTTCTGCATCAAATTCAAACTGTTTTTTTATCGGTTTTGTAAATACTTTATCATTCATAGATGCAATTTTATCTAAAATAGCCTATAATTACCAAAAAGGCTATTCATGGAACTTAATACTTCAACTCTAATGTTAGGATCTTTCATTATTATGCTTGTAGCAAGTATTTGGAAGATTTGGGCTTTTTTACCAAATAAACAACTTGCAGATGATGATACAACTCCAGAGGCACAGGCTAAGCTTGAGGCGGTCATGATAAAAGTGATATATGAAAATGAGGGAGCATTGAATGAAAAAGAGCTCTATGAAGCGATGATTGAAGATGAAGACTTTGACAAGGAACTCTTTTGGCGTTTTAATCTTAATAAGCATATAAATCTTCTTAATGCTTACTATGCGAAAGTGCCAGATATAGATAGCATAGAGAGTATCTACAAAAGTAGAAGATAAATCAAATGCAAATATACGAAGAAGCAATTAAGTTCAGTAAAACACAAAAAGGTTTAGACAATACAATACAAGCTTCCCTAGTATATGATATTGTCTTTCAAGTTATTGATTTATATGCAATAAAGCATAATTTTGTATTAGATAAAAAAAGTATTAAACATAAATCTTTGGGTAAAAAACTAAAGTGTTTAGAAAAAGACAATAATGAAAATCTTAAAAAATCAATAAAAGAGTTTCGCTCTCTAAGATTAACATGTGAAAAAAGTCCA
>JALWTK010000183.1 GCA_027082875.1 Sulfurimonas sp.
AAATCGGCGTCGTTGTTGCACACAACCCTCACGCAAAAGCACAAAGAGGTTCTTGCATCTTTATGCACATTCAAAAAGCGCCCAACAGCCCGACAGTAGGATGTACTTCTATGAAAGAGCGTGATTTGAGGAAAATTGTAAAGTGGTTAGATAAAAAGAAGAATCCGATTTTGATTCAGATTCCTAAGAAATATACGGGAGAGATAAAGAAAGAGTATCCTGAGCTCAAGAATTCAAAATTTTAATTAATAAACTATCTGTATTTTCAATACTTGCGACTATATACTCTTATAAAGAGCTAGGATGTTATCTATGTGAATTAATGTAGCGCTTCTTTAATTTGAATTAACAAATTTTACTCAAAAATAGTTAAGTACCAACTTTTTTGCTATACTACTTTTAAAATTTTTATTAGGAGTATTTATGAAAAAAAGTTATTTTGTATCAGCAGTACTTGCTGCTTTATTGTTTAGTGGATGTGGAGGAGGAAGTGACAGTACTTCAAATTCTGGAACATCCACAGGTATATTTGCGGATGCACCAGTGCAAGGTCTTAGTTACAAAACAGCTACTCAAAGCGGTTTTACAGATGCGCAGGGGCAGTTTAAATATAAAGCTGGTGAAACTGTAGAGTTCAAACTAGGTACATTATCATTAGGAAAAGGCAAGGCAGGAGCATTAGTTACACCTTATACTATTGCAGACAACAATACTACTGCTATAAACATAGCATTAGTACTTCAAAATTTTGATGCTAACAGAAGCAATACTCAAGTTTTAGATCTTTCTAAATTAAAAGATTATAATTTTACTGATGATATAAATATTACTGCTGCACCTAGTGCTTTACAAACTAAACTTTCTACTTTATTGTCGACAGGTTCTTTTCAAACGAAAGTTGATGATACAAATCTTACTTTGTTGACAGAAACTGAAGTAAAGAACAATATGGATGCTTTTATTGGCAACTACACGACTGAGAATTTAAAAATGTTTACAGAGACTTATATAGCTGGAAAAACTTTCTATGGTCTATATTCTGGAGAAAATGCGTACTCTACTTATGATTTTTCATCTTCAAATGCAAATCAAACATTTATTAATAAAAATACAGATGATGCAGATTATGGTAAAACGTTAACTGGTTACCATACAGGTGATGGTATGATAAGAGTAGTTGACGGAGAGTTGTGGGAATACACTACGGATAGTAACGGTAACTACAATGATGGTGTCAATAAATATAAAATATCATCTATAGATGATAAAAAAATTACAGCGACAATGATTGAACCTGGAAATGGAAAAAAATGGACTGTAAATTTTTATTTTAATCAGAATGATGCCGAGGCTGCTATTAATACAACTTCAACAACAGGCTTTACTTTAGCAATGATAAATGGAAAAACATTATATCCAGTAGGTTCAGCTGATACAACTCCTCAAGAATCAGAAAATGATAGATTAGTTTTTAAAGATAATGGCTTGTTAGAAGCGTACCATACATATAATACTCAAAATGGTGAAGTAAATGAACCTTGGGGTACTACTTATGGTAAAGTTGGTTCTTATGTTATAAAAAATGGAAAACTAATTACTCAATTTGGTGAGGGAACTTGTTATGAATTTAATTTAGTAAATCAAACTAATAATCAATACGAAGTAACAACAGTAATACAACCTAACTGTTCCAATCTTAATAGTGATGGTACTGCAACCAATATTCCTGCAAGTGAAGCAACTTTTTCTGGTGGTTATAGTACAGATCAATTTTCTAAATTATTTCTAAATAAACCAGCTGATGCGGATTTTAGCAATGGAAGTACTACAACACCAACTAATGGTACATTACCAACTTTAGGTGCATATCAAGAAATTATAATTTATCAAAATTTGCCTTCATCAATGATATCAACAGTTAAATCATCAACATCAAATCCATCATATGATATTCCAAATGGAACTGCATGTAAAGACTTTGGTTTTACTAATGCTCCATATTCTACTACTACCAGTAGCAAATATTATAGATCTGATGATGGGACACAAGGTTGTGTGGAAGATGATTATACTGAGGGCGCAGGTCCTTCAACAACATATGCCTATAGTGTTCTTCTAATTAATAACTAAAAATGGAAGAGGAAAAATAGCTACTCCTCTTCTTTTGCCATTCTCTCTTTTCACTCACTCCCAAACTCTAGCTTGGGAGTGTATATCTGAGTTTATTTTTTTGGTTTGATTGCGGTACTTGACTTTGATATACCTTCCCCTCTAAGACTATGGGAACGAGTAAAGAAAAATAGCTATTCCTCTTCTTTTACCATTCTCTCTTTGGCTTCGATGCCCATTAAAGAGAGTCCGGTTTTAATGCTGAGTGCTACAACGAGCATCAATTTAAGCAGTTTTGCTTCATCAGGTGTGCCAATCATTCGCACATCATAATAGAACTTATGCAATGATGCCGCGAGTGATTTAAGATAATCCGTAAGCTTTTGTACCTGACGAGTATTGAATGCATCCTCTACCACTTCAGGCAGTAAAAGTGCATCAAAAAGCAGAGAGTCTGCCTGTTTATCTAACCCAGTAAGCTCTGCAGCTAAAATATCCGCTTCACTGAGTTGGCTTTTAGAAAGCAGTGTTTTAATTCTCGCATGTGCGTATTGAATGTAAAAGATCGGGTTGGAACTGTCTTGCTTTTTAAATTCAG
>JALWTK010000184.1 GCA_027082875.1 Sulfurimonas sp.
TATTCATCTCAGATGAGAGTGAGTCTGTAAAGAAGTGAAAACGATTTTTCCCAAGCTCTTTGGCTTTATACATCGCACTATCAGCATACTTGACTAATGTTATTAAGTTTGTAGCATCATCAGGGTAATAGGCTATACCTATACTAGCACTAGTATTGAGTGTATGTCCCATCGCTTCTATGGGTTGAGATAGGATATAAAGAATTTTATTTGCTACTGTAGCAGCATTATTAGTATTTTGTAAATCTTCTAGTATTACAACAAACTCATCTCCACCAATACGAGCCAACATATCTACATCTCGTAAAACACTACGAATAGAGAGTGCTACATGTTTGAGAAGTTCATCCCCTATATGATGTCCAAGAGTGTCATTTATCACTTTAAAGCGGTCTAAATCTATAAAAAGTATAGCGAGTCTAGTTTGCTTACGTTTAGCTGTCTTTAGTGCTTGAATAAGTGTCTCTTCAAAGTGGACACGATTAGGAAGTTTCGTGAGTGAGTCATGATAGGCTAAGAAGTCTATCTTCTCTTGACTCTTTATGATATCAGCAAGGTTTGTATGGATAGAGATATAGTTTACTATCTCATCATCTTTATTTTTGACAACACTTATACTCATCCACAGGGTTACACATGTTCCATCTTTTGCACGATCTCGAATTTTCCCTTTCCATATACCTTTTTCATCTATCTCATTCCACATCTGGGTATAAAACTCTTTTGGGTGTTCCTCTGATCTGAAAATTTTTGGTGTTTTACCTATGCATTCATGTACTGTATAGCCAAACATCTCTGCAAAGGCTCTGTTTATAGAGAGGATCTTTTGATCAGCATCTGTTACTATAATCCCCTCCTCAATACTATCAAATACAGTAGCTGTAAGTTGCATACGTTCAGCCTGTTCTTTGTATGAAGTAACATCGAGTTTTATAGCAAGGTAACTATCAATTTTATTTTTAATGCTAATAGGAAGAATAAAAGCACGTTCATAAAAGATAGAGTCATCTTTACGTCTGTTTGTGAATTCACCATTCCAAGACTCTCCTCTTTCTAATGCAGAGTGCATATCTTTGTAGAGTGTTTCATCTGTTAAGCCAGACTTGAGAATACTTGGATTGTGACCAAGAGCTTCCTTTTGTGTATAACCAGTATTTCTCTCAAAACTTTCATTGACATAGGTGATGTTAAAGTCAAGGTCTGTCATCACTATTGAGTTGTCACTGTGCTCTATTGCTAGTTTAAATGCTGCAAGTTCGTGTTGTATCTTAAGAGAACGACGATGTAGATAGAGTAGTATAAGGAGCAGAAGTATAAGCCCTAATGCAAAGATTTTATTGAGTAACTGTTCTTGTTTAAATTTATACTCTTTAATCTCTGAAAAAAGTGCCTTATTTGTTTCTATCTTTGCTTGAAGTGCTATCTCTTTGTGCTCTTTAATAGCACTTTTTAATAAAGAGATATTTTGTAAAAAGAGTTTTGCATGAGCATAAAAACGAGCTACATTTTTGTCTTTATGTGTTTTTTGAGTATAGAGAAGATCATGAACAGTCTTTGTCTGTGTGTCGAGACCAGAAAAAACCTGCATGAGTAAAAAAAGTAGTTCATCTACTCTCTTTTTCTGGGTAAGGGCTATACTCTTTGAGTTGTTTATCGTCACACGTAGGTCAAAGAGATAGTGCATAGCATTAAGTGTAACTGCATTGAGAGATTTTTGGTACTCTAGAAGATCTCGCTCTGATTGATAACTTGGACGGAGCTTTTTGAAACTCTGTAAAAACTTTGGAGTAAGTATACTTGGATGCAGAGAGTTCTCTAAGTCAGTAAGTATCTTATCCAACTCGTCTGCTTCTTTAGTGATAATATCATAGTTGGTATAGTTCATAGAGTTTGTAAAGAAAATATCAATATCTTTTTCAAGGGTAGTGAGTTGAGTAAGCTGTTTTTGCATACGAAGAATGTAGTTATCGTTTTTATTTTTCTCTGCAAGAAAGAAAAATGTCCCAATAAAGACTGCAATAATAAGTGAAAGTGTGATAGTAATGGTGTCAAGTTTACGGAACATATATTTTTCTCTCTTTAGGAAGTTCACCTGTTAGTGAGTGTAAAAAAGCTTCAATTTTTTCTATGTCTGACTCTGAAAAGTCCCGACCAAGCTGTAGTTGCGACATCATTTTTATTGCCTCTTTGAGACTACTTGTTTTTCCATCATGGAAGTAGGGAGCTGTGAGTGCAATGTTTCTTAAGCTTGGCACCTTAAAGTAGTATTTGTCTCTTTCACGTTTTGTGACATTGTATCTGCCAAGTGCATTTATTTTTGCATTTTCCATGACACCAAATTTACTATAGAGGTTGCCTCCAACATTTATGCCATTATGACAAGAGATACATCCTTTTGATTTAAAAAGCTCATATCCCTCTTTTTGTTCCTCTGTGATAGCATTTTTATCACCCTTTAGGTATCTATCAAAAGGTGCATTTTGAGTGACGAGTGTTTTCTCATACTCTGCGATGGCATTGGTGATACTCTTTTTAGAGATCTTTTCGCCATAAATATCTTGAAAAAGCTTTGCATATTCTGTCTTTTGGAGTTTTTTTATAAGAGTTGGGAAGTGTGAGCCCATTTCCATAGGGTTTTCAATAGGTCCTAAAGCCTGTTCTTGAAGATCTTTGGCTCTACCATCCCAAAACTGACGGAAATTGTATACGGCATTGAGAACAGTAGGTGCGTTCATATTTCCCTGTTGACCTTTTATACCAAGAGAAAACTGCATGTTGTCATCTCCACCCTCTGAGAGAATATGGCACGAAGCACAGGCAATAGTATTGTCTCCTGATAAACGAGTATCAAAAAAGAGCTTTTCACCTAATACAACCTTTTTGGCATCCAATTTTTCTGGCATAACGACAGGGCTAATAGAAGCACCTGCAAAGAGGAGTGAAGTGTATGTAAATAGGAGTAAATAATATTTCATAATTAATTGTATAACTTATTTACTTAAAAGAAGAAATGAAAGAACTCTAAAATAAAACTATTAAGCCACATTAAGAGAAACTCACTATAATCACTTTATAATTTCTTACTTTATAGGAGACTCTTTTGAGCGTACAACCCTTCACACATCTCCACCTCCATACAGAGTACTCACTTCTCGATGGTGCTAACAAACTTACAAATCTTGTAACACGGGTCAAAGAGCTCGGTATGACCTCTGTTGCCATGACTGATCATGGAAATATGTTTGGTGCTATAGACTTTTATAAGCAGATGACAGCAGCTGGAATTAAGCCAATTATAGGGATAGAAGGGTATATCCATAATGGTGAAGAGATAAATGACAGAAGTACAAAACAGCGTTTTCATGTCTGCCTTTATGCTAAAAATAAGATAGGGTATCAAAATCTTATGTACCTTTCTTCTCAAGCATTTATTCATGGGATGTACTACTTTCCACGCATCAATAAAAAAGAGCTTCGTGAGCATAGTGAGGGAATTATTTGCAGTTCTGCTTGTCTACAAGGGGAAGTCTCTTGGCACCTCAATCTTGCAAATGAGAGAAATGTCCGTAATGGTGCTTTAGGATATGAGGGTGCTATAGAAGTAGCTCGTGAGTATCAGGATATATTTGGCGATGATTTTTATCTTGAGCTTATGCGTCACGGTATTGGTGATCAGCTCTTTATAGATGAGCAGATACTTAAAATCAGCCGTGAAACAGGTATAAAAGTAGTCGCAACAAATGACACACACTATACTTTTCCAAATGATGCACAGTATCATGAGGCATTTATGTGTATTGGGATGAATAAGCTTTATGATGATCCAAATAGAATGCGACACTCCGTACATGAGTTCTATCTTAAGTCACCTGAGCAGATGGCTAGAATCTTTGCTGATATTCCTGAAGCTTTAGAAGCGACTCAAGAGATAGTGAACAAGTGTGAAGAGTTTGTGCCTATTGTCAAAACACCAACACCACCTAACTTTAAGTTTACTAAAGAGTATGCTAAGGCTGATGGACTAGATATAGACTACCAAGATGATCCTCCACTTCCTGAAAATGCGACAGAAGATGAAAAGAAACTTCATATGCTTGCTGCCGATAAAAATGATGCAGAATATTTTATCTACAAATGTGAGCAAGGGCTTGAAAACCGCCTTAAAATCGTTCCAGAGGAACGTCATCAAGAGTATAGAGAACGTTTAGTGTATGAGATGGATATCATTAACTCTATGAAGTTCCCAGGCTATATGATGATCGTTTGGGACTTCGTAATTGCAGCTAAGAAGATGGGGATAGCTGTTGGACCTGGACGTGGTTCTGCTGCGGGAAGTCTCGTTGCTTTTTCTCTTGACATAACCGACATAGACCCTATGAAATACGACTTGCTTTTTGAGCGTTTCTTAAACCCTGAACGTGTGTCAATGCCCGATATCGATATGGACTTTATGCAGGCTCGTCGTGGGGAAGTTATAGACTATGTTGTTGAAAAATATGGTCGTAATCAAGTAGCACAAATCATTACTTTCGGTTCACTTCTTGCAAAGGGAGTCATCCGTGATGTTGCCCGCGTTTTAGATATGCCACTCTCTCAAGCTGACAAGATGGCAAAGCTCATTCCTGATGAACTCGGTATCACTCTTAATGGTAAAACAAAGGGTGGGGAGTTCAAAGATGGAGCTTTTCAAAAAGAACCAAAAATCTCTGAACTTATCGAGAGCGATGCTAATGCAAAGAGAGTTTGGGAATTTGCTAAAAAACTAGAGGGTCTTAAACGTAACTCCGGTATTCATGCTGCGGGTGTAGTAATATCGAATGAAGAGCTTTGGAAAAAAACACCTATCTATAAGCCAAGCGGGGAAGATACCTTTGTAACACAGTACTCTCTAAACTACATGGAAGATATCGACCTTATTAAGTTTGACTTCCTTGGGCTGAAAACTCTTGATGTTATCCAAAATGCAGTCAAGCTCATCAAACGCCGCTACGACATAGATGTGAACTGGGATGAGATAGATGTGGATGATAAACATGTTTATGAGGTTATCCAGACTGGTGAAACTGTTGGAATGTTCCAGATAGAGTCTAGTGGTATGCAAGACTTGAACAAACGTCTCAAGCCTGATAATTTTGAAGACCTTATTGCAGTCTTGGCACTCTATAGACCAGGACCTATGGAGTCTGGGATGCTTGATGACTTTATCGAGCGTAAGCACGGTAGAAAGAAAGTATTTTACCCTTTTGAAGAGGTAAGTTTCGACCTGCTAAAAGACACACTTGGGCCAACCTATGGAATGATTGTTTATCAAGAACAGGTTATGCAGATAGTGCAGATTATCGGTGGTATGAGTCTTGGTGGGGCGGACATTGTCCGTCGTGCTATGGGTAAGAAAAAAGTTGAAGAGATGGAGAAGTATAACCGACTCTTCTCTGAGGGTGCACAAAAACTTGGACTTGATTATAAACTTGCCTCTGCTCTATTTGATTTGATTGAGAAGTTTGCTGGGTATGGTTTCAACAAGTCTCACTCTGCTGCTTATGCGATGGTTACTTTCCAAACTGCATGGCTAAAAACTTACTATGAAAATGAGTTTATGGCGGCACTTCTGACATCAGATAAGGACAATACAGAAAAAGTTGTTCGCTACATCGATGAAGTAAAACGTATGGGTATAGAACTTGGTCCCCCAGATATCTGTGACTCACAGTTAGAGTTCTCGGCTATCACGAAAGAGGGAAAAGATATCGTTCTTTTTGGTCTTGGTGGTATCAAGGGTGTAGGGCAAGCGGCTATCGAGTCTATGCTTGAAGAGCGAGAGAGAAATGGTGACTACACTTCATGGCAAGATTTTGTGAACCGTATAGAGCCTTCAAAGGTAAATAAGAGAGTAATAGAGGCCATCATCAAGTCAGGTGGATTTGATAGATATGGTTACTCTCGTAAAGCACTTCTTGACCAGATAGAGCTCATAGTAGATACTGCAAAAAAAGCGAGTGAAGCGAAGAAAAATGCAGTAGGAAGTCTTTTTGGTGATGATGATGAGATCACAACAGTAGAACTTAATCTTACAAATAGTGATGAGTATGAACTCAAAGAGATTTTAGAGTTTGAAAAAGATACCTTAGGCTTTTATGTAAGTGGTCACCCTATGGATGAGTTCCGCTCAGAGATGGATGAGCTAAGCTATACACTCTCTTCAGAGTTAGAGAGTGCTAAAGATGGTTCGTATGCTATTTTCATCGGTAAAGTCGAAGATGTTACGATAAAGATGAGTAAAAAAGGCAATCAGTTTGGTATAGTAAATCTCATGGACTTTCATGGAAACATAGAGATTATGCTCTTCTCAGACAAGCTAGAAAAACTCGATGAGATGAACAAAGATGAGCCAATAGCGTTTAAGGGAAAGATAACTCATACAGACTTTGGTCCTCGTATAGGTATAAGCAAGATAATGACACTAAAAGAGGCTAAACGCGAGACAAAGAAGGTGAAAAAAGAGGTGCAAGAAGTTCCTCCTACACCTATAAACCTCGCAGTAAGACTCGATGCAGACCCAACAGTGCTAGACACTCTCTATGCTATGATAAACCAAAACAGAGGAAATAGACCTCTTAGTATAACTATAGTCTCAAAACTGCATAATGTGGTGATAGACTCGGCTATACGGGTCGATAGTAAGATATTAGCAGGACTAGAAGGTAATGCTGTTATCGATGTACTTGGATGCTAGAAAAGATAAGGAAAAGTAAGTATGGAAAAACAAGATTTTAACGAAGGGCTTTTAGGTTTTCTAGATGCTTCACCAACACCATTTCATGCGACTCAAAATATGTCGATGATGTTTGAGAATGCTGGCTTTAATAAGCTTGATGAAGTAGAGAAGTGGGAGTTAGTTGAAGGGCAGAAGTACTATGTGACTCGTAATGACTCGAGTATTATCGCCTTTACTTACCCAAAACAAGAGAAAAACTACTTGATGGTTGGAGCACATACAGACTCCCCAAATCTCAAACTCAAGCCAAATCCAGTTATAAAAGAACATGGTGTAGTCAAGTTTGGAGTTGAGCCTTATGGTGGTCTGCTTTTAACTCCTTGGTTTGATAGAGACCTCTCTTTGGCTGGTCGCATCGCTTATCTCGATATGCAAGGAGAGATTCAAGATGCTCTTATAGATGTAAAAAAGTCTATTGCGACTATTCCCTCTCTTGCTATTCATCTTGATGATAAGGCGAACAAAGATAAAACTGTAAATAAACAGACTGATGTATGTCCCATACTTACAACAGATGAGAGTTTTGAGCTAGACACTTTTCTGCGTTGGCAGTTAGATAGAATAGGGCGACCTGATGTCAAAGAAATCTATGCAAGTGAGTTAAGTTTTTATGACACTCAGTCAGCTTCATTTATAGGTCTGCAAGATGACTTTATTTCTAGTGCTAGACTTGATAATCTTCTCTCTTGTTATGTTGGGATGCTAAGTATCTGTAGTATAGATGCAAGCAGACCTATGCTTTTTATAGCATCTGATCATGAAGAGGTAGGAAGTGAGTCTACAAGTGGGGCTGCTGGAAGTTTTTTAGAGTCCACACTCAAACGCATGTACCCTGATATGGATGAGTATATGCAGATGATAAGAAGTTCCATGATGATCAGTGCGGATAATGCTCATGCTATCCACCCGAACTTCCCATCTAATCATGACTCTAAACATGCACCTCACATGAACAAGGGTGTAGTCATAAAAGTAAACGCTAACCAGCGATATGCTTCAAACTCAACAACTATCTCAAAGTTTATGGATAGTGCAAAAAGTATAGAAGAACCACTCCAGCACTTTGTAACTCGAAGTGATATGGGTTGTGGCTCAACTATAGGGCCTATCACAGCAACTCGACTAGGCATTGAGACTATAGATGTAGGTCTTCCGACTTTAGGAATGCACTCTATCCGTGAGTTAGCTGGAAGTGAGGATGCACACTCACTTTATAAAATACTTGTGGCGTTTAAGAACTAAATATGTCTACAGTAACACCAGAAGAGCTTAACCTTTTAATAGAGCAAACCTATAAGGTAGAAGAAGATTTTAATGAGCTTAAGGCTTCGTATGCTCATTTGCAAGATACTGTAGAAAAGGTAGTGGAGTTTTTACCAAATGCTATCTGGATAGTCAATGATGATAACACTATCTTTTTACAAAACTCTCAAGCGAGAGAACTTTGGGAACTTCTGAAGTTACTTGAATACAAAAGTGAAGATTATGAACTCAAGTTTAATGACTCTTCATACCTTATAAAAAGCTCTTCATACAAAGATAAGATTATGCTCTCTGCAACTGACATTACAGAGCAAAAGCGTAAGGAAAACCTTGCAACGATGGGACAGATGGCGGCACACCTCTCTCATGAGATACGTAACCCAATAGGGGCAATATCTCTGATGAGTTCAACTTTGAAAAAAAGAGTGATGCCTGAGAACTTACCTATCGTTGAAGAGATCCAAAACTCTGTAAGTCGTATAGAAAGAATCATCAAAGCTACTCTTATGTTCTCCAAGGGTGTAGATGCTACAAAAAAAGAGTTTTTGTGGAGTAGTTTAAAAGAGTCTATCGATATGTCTATTAGCTACTATGCTTACTCTAAAGAGATTACATTTGTATCTCCAGAGGAAGATTTTTCTTTAAATGCAGACAAAGATCTACTCGATATGCTCTTTTCTAACTTTATTATCAATGCTATTGATGCTATTGAGCTTGATGATGAAGAGGAGGGGATTATCGAGATTACTCATAAAAGTGACTCCAATTATCATGTTTTTGAGATTTATGATAGTGGTATAGCTATCCAAAACCGAGAAAATCTTTTTGAGGCTTTTAAAAGTACTAAAGAAAAAGGGAATGGTTTAGGACTTGTGCTCTCTAGGCAGATCGCTGAAGCACATAATGGTTCAGTGCGTTTACTAGAGAGTGATCGAAAGACATTTGAGATAAAAATAGCTAAATAATAGTGGTATATTTATTGCTTGACTTTTTTTAAAGTTTTAAGGAAATTTTTATGCCAATAAATCATAATAGTATTATTTCTCTTCTTGAGTATATTAAGATTGACAGTGTAAATATCGTCTGTCATTTTAAATGTCAAGAGAGTAATAAAAGTATAGTCTCATCTCTACCTTTTGAGCCCTTTAGTGGTAAGATAGAATTTACTTGGCAAGAGATTATTTTTCACCCTATAGAGTCTTATAATCGTTATTATCATACTCCAATCATTATCTATGGAAGTGATTCACACGAGACAATAGTTCTTAAGGCATTCAAGCAAGTTGCAGATAAGTTCAGCTGGAATGCACAAAAGCAGATATACATTTACAACTAATAAAAAGGCTACTTATGCAAAAAGAGTTAATCACAATTCCACGAGCTACTTTAGATATATATAATTATCAAGAAGATGGACTCAATATCTATGAGTTTGATGCGACAGAGTGTTCTCCTCCAGAACCAATGATAAATACTATAGTTACTCTCGAGATGTTACAAGGAGCAAATGATATTTTAAAAGTAAAATATTTTCACGAACCAGTTCCACTCTATGAACGACTTTCAAATGATTTTTCTTATGAATCTCAAGAGCTAGAGAGTGGTGACTTTTTAGTTATATTTAAGAAAAAATAGCACAGATATAAGTAGAAGAAATTTTACTTATAAGTTGTTTATAATTATTTTATCACATTTTACTCACATTAGTATTTATTATCACATTTACCATCTATTTACTTCTCTTTTAGCTACACTTAAATTATAAAATGTAATACTCTGCACGAATTTTAATATATATATGGAGAAGAGAAAATGAAGAAGAAAAGCCTATTGGTTTCTCTAGCTGCTTCAGTTGCATTTATATCAATGACTGCCTCTACTGCTTTAGCTTATGACACGAACCCACCGTTCAAGTTAACAAAGCTAAAAAAGTATACAGAACTTGATGCAAATGGCAAGAAGACAGTTGGTTATCAACCAAAAAATGAATATAATGTGTTTATCAACTATGAACTTGGTATGCACTGTGTCGGTTTTGCAATGGACTACTGTTGTGTAATCCCACCATACAACTCAATACAAGCACAGGCAATAGCTAGTGGTGCAAGTGGAAAGTTACCAAAACTGTTGACTCCAGATGATGATGTAAAGCTTTACTACTATATGAAGGATAACTCATATAGTGAAGGTAATAAGATGCGTTACTGGAATGTACCAAAAGATAGTGATGGTGATGGTCACCTTGACTCGGCTGGTGATAATGTTGCCAATTATGTTTGGACACACCTTTTTATATATAAAGATTTAGAGGGAACTATTCCTGCTGGAGCTACTAATAAAGATCGTCTACGTATCGGTCGTCAAGTTCCTGTTCGTGTAGATGCTGGACCTTCAGGTATGCCTCTTTCTGGTGGTTATCTAGTCTATGCTGGAAAAGATGGTGGTAATGTTGTAATGACAGACACACTTGTTCCTGCTGTTAAAAATGTAAAGTTAGTATTAACTGCTTCTCATCTTTGGGATGCACTCGGTCTTCCTTTAACTGCATTTAATGATAACACAAGAAAAGGCTCCATCCGTTCTGTAACACAAAAAGATTTTCAACCATTTCAAAAGTCTGTAGTAGAGATGCACGATCGTAGTGGAAAAGGTATGAAAAATAATGACGGATCTGATGTTTCTTATTTTGGTACGAACCCAGTTGATATCCCTAACTGTTATGCTTGTCACTCAAGAAATGGTAAAGCAGCACAAATGGCTAGAGATGAAGGTCTTAAGTATTCAGATAAAGAGTATAAGTACTGGAAAACATATGCTGATGAGTCAGATTATATGGCTAGACTTTCAGAGGCTTCTATAAATATTCTTTCACTTCATGATGCACATCATGGTACTACTTTCTTAAAAGAGTATAACTCAAATGCATCTGGTAATAGACTTGGTAAAACTGGTATGGTTAACTGTACAGACTGTCACGGTGACAATGTATCTGGAAATTTACAAGAGCCTCGTGTAACTGCATCTGGTTATAAAGCTGTACATGCTAAGCCGCTCTCAGAAGCGATTCACGGTTTTCACTTAGCTATGGTTCCAATGCCTGATGGTGCTGGTAGAAGTCAAGCATGTCAATCTTGTCACCCAACACACTTCCAAAATCCTAACATGAATGATGACTCAAATCCATTTCGTGTAACAGATAGATATGGTGAAGGTCGTTTTTCTAAAGGTGACATCAGAACATCTGGTGGTGGTTGTTATGTGAGACGTGATGCTCACTCAAACCCTAATGCTAAACCTCCTTTCTTCTTAAACAACTACGGTAAGTACCAACTTAACGAAGTTTCTATGAAAGATGAGCATGGCAAAAAAACTGAAATGCGCGGTCTATACTGTACAAACTGTCACACAAAAGTGGCACAGGCATTCCAAAACAGTGATAATATCACTCATGACAGTATTCAGTCTGGCAAGACTTTAAGAAATAAATCTCTTAAAGAGATCATTGCAGCTATTGCTGGTGGAGATGCAAAAGCATTTAATGCAATGGCGGACCCTAAAACAACAGGTGACAATGATGTTCTTAAGTACTACTCTGAGCATAAATCAGCAGTACTAGTGAAAAATGTAGGGAAAAAAGGCAAATTAGATCTTAAGCCATGGAATCACCCAACAGGTGGTAAGGTGCCATATAAAGCAGCTTCTGGTGGTAATGACTGGTGGTTAGCAGCAGCTGAGCCTCACTGTGCGGATTGTCATATCGCTCCATTTGTTGAGTCTGAAACTGGTGGAAAGTATTTCCCAATCGACTTACCTAACAAGTACTCTTTATACAGATACTCTAAAGGTCATGGAGATATAGCTTGTCAAACTTGTCATGAGTCTACACACGGTTTATACTCTACTAGATTTGATGGTAAAGAGCGTTCTGTTGACGTAACTACACATGAACAAGCACTTCAGTACTCACCAGATGGTGAATATGCAGGTCCTGTAACATGTTCAGCTTGTCACACAGTAAACAAAAAAGGTGTTCCGGCACAACTTCAAGATACTGAGTATGCAAATGACTACTGGGCTGCAGTAACACTAGCACACTTTATGAGAAGTGGAGATCAAAAACTATCTGTGAAAGAGTTAGTGAAAAAGTATCCATATTCTAAATCTACAAAAATTGTTACAAAAGGATGGAAGTAAACCTTCCCTCTTTTTTTATCCCTCCTCTTGGCGGGATATATTATTTTACTAAAAGTGTATTGGTTAATATATTTTTACTAAAATAAACTTCTAATAAACCTCCAAGGAAACTCTTAATGAATATTGCTATAAAATCTCTTTTCACCCTCTCTTTAATGAGTGCTACACTCTCTGCTGAACTTGTGAAAACTTACTTTGAACATGGCGAACTAAAAGCTGAAACAAATTATGTGGATGGGACAAATACAGACATAAAAGTAGGCATAAAAGAGGGTGTAGAAAAAGTTTACTATGAGATGGGTGCCTTAGCTTATGAAGTGAACTACAGCAATGATAAACGCAATGGTAAATTAACATGGTATGACAAAGAAGGTAATAAACTAGCAGATATGTTCTATAATCATGGAAAGTTAGATGGATTAGAGCAGTCATACTTCCCCAGTGGACAAATTAAACATACAGTTTTTTATAAAAATGACAAGAAAGAGGGAATACAAAAAGAGTTCTTTGAAAACGGACAGTTAGCTCTTGAAGTGATGTATAAAAATAATAAAAAAGAGGGACTTCAAAAAGAGTATACAGAAGATGGTAAACTCTTTAGCGAAGTGAACTATAAAAATAACTATAAAGAGGGGCTGCAACAGTGGTTCAACGACAAAGCTAAAGTTATTAAAACTGTTCTTTATAAAATGGATAGACCTATTGAGGTTATGAAAAAACTCGAAGAGAAAAAAGAGGAACCCAATGTTCTCATTCAAGGAATGGATTTCTCTCCAAAAAAACCAGAGTAAACAGTACTCTTTAGGCATTAGACACCATCTATTTGCTAATGCCTACTACAATAATTTTTTAACTTTCAAGGATATATAATGAAACAATTTTTATCTTTCATCTCTTCGATGAAAACTATGGCTATTCTTATGCTTATTTTTGCAGTATCAATTGGGTATGCAACTATAGTTGAGAATGATTTTGGCACTATGACAGCTAAAGCTGAAATATATAATGCACATTGGTTTGAAGTACTTTTAGGGCTTCTAGCAATAAATCTTATGTTTAATATCTACAAATATAAGATGTACACACTTAAAAAAGCCCCTATATTTATTTTTCATATTGGTTTTTTAGTGATTCTTTTTGGTGCAGCTGTGACTCGTTATGTTGGCTTTGAAGGGAGTATGCATATTCGCGAGGGTGGTGAAGCCTCCTCTATCGTAAGTGCAGAAACATTTGTAACTCTTCAAGAAAGTGCAAAGGGTGAAAAATCTGAAGCTCACAAAGTAGCCTATCTTTCAGTAAGAGGAGATAATAGTCTCTCTTTATCAACAACTTTAGACGATAAAAAAGTGACTGTTGATCTAGTGAAGTATATTCCAGATGCTGTAGAAACTTTAGTAGAAGATAAGGAGCATGGAAAGCCAATAGCAAAGTTTATGGTGACAGCACAAGGGAAAGGAAAGCCAGTTGCATTAAAGCAGGGTGATTACTTTGATGGTGGATCATTTATTTTAGACTTCGGTTCAAATAAGACATTTGACAAGCCAGTAGTGAAAATCTCACTCAAGGGTGAAAAACCCTATATAGAACATCAAGATAAGCTTTCATTTTTTAGAATGGCAGACCGTTCCAAGGGTGAGTTACAAGCAAATGCAAAAGATGAACTAAATCAGAGAGTACTTTATAGTATGGCCAATGGTGGAAGTTTTGTACTACGTGACTTTATGTCTCATGCTTCTACAAAGCTTGTGAGTAATTCAGAGTCTCGAATGAATAGAAAGATGCGCATGAACTCAGGTGGTGTAGATGCTCTTCGTTTTAATGTAACGCTAGATGGAAAGAGTAAAAAAGTACTTGTTTATGGTCGTAAAGGTGCTATAGGAATACCAACAGATGTTTCTATTGATGGCGTTACAATATCTCTGGCCTTTGGTGCAAGAGATATTCAGTTACCATTTAAGATAAAACTTTTAGACTTTCAACTTGATCGTTATCCTGGTTCTATGTCTCCAGCATCTTATGCGAGTGAAGTTGTTCTTATTGATAAAGAGAAGGGAATAAATATGCCATACAGAATTTATATGAATCACATCTTAGAACACCGTGGATATAGATTTTTTCAAGCTTCTTACGATAGAGATGAAAAGGGTACTATTCTTTCAGTCAATAATGACCCAGGAACACTCCCTGCATATATAGGTTATTTACTTTTAGCTATTGGAATGTTTTGGTCACTTTTTTCTAAAAAACATAGATTTGCAAAACTTACAGATAAGGCTATAAAGGCGAGTGCAAAGAGAATCGCTCCTGCTCTTTTAGCACTCTCAGTTGCCTTTATCTCTACACCATCAACTGCAGGTGATTTAGACCCAGCACTTAAGACTATTCTCGCGTTTAACAAGCATCATGCAGATGCGTTTGGAAAGCTTATTGTTCAAGATACGAAAGGGCGAATGAAGCCTATGAATACTCTTGCAATGGAAATCTTAGCTAAGATGCATAGAAGTGCAAATCTCAAAATAGGCTCTAAGTCTTTAAATGCAGACCAAGTGATACTAGGGATGATGATTCGCCCTGATATCTATAGAGACATAAAACTCATCCGTACTGGTGATGCTAAAGTCAATGATGCTATAGGTGCAAAGCATAATGCAAAATATGTCTCATTCTCACAGTTCTTTCAAGATGCAGAGGGAATGAGAGGTTATAAACTTAGTGAGCTTGTAGATGCTGCAGCAAGAAAAGCACCAAAAGATAGAAACAAATTAGACAAAGCAGCACTTAAGGTTGATGAAAAAGTAAATGTTGCCTATATGGTGTTTACAGGTTCTCTTCTAAAAATCTGGCCACAACCAAACGATGTAAATAATAAATGGTTCGCAACAATAGAGGCACTAAAAACATTCAAACCTGCAGAAGGTTTAGTAGTTAGAGATGATGCAGTCACTTACTTCACAGCAGTAGATGAGGCTTTAAGTAGTGGCAAGTGGAAGGATGCTGATAAAGCCTTAAAAAAGATCGCTGCTTATCAACATAAGTATGGTGAAGCTGTTTATCCAAGCGCAAATAAGATAAAAGCAGAACTTTTTTATAATAGTACAAATATTTTTGAGCTTCTCTGGCCACTCTATTTCGTGATGGGATTTGTACTTCTTTTTGCAAGTTTTGCAAATATCATCTACCCAAAAATAAAGATGAAACTACTCTCTCGCGGTGCATTAGGTCTTTTAGTAGTCTTTTTCTTACTTCATACTATGGGACTAGCACTGCGTTGGTATATTTCAGGACACGCTCCAT
This sequence comes from Sulfurimonas sp., assembly GCA_027082875.1. Taxonomy (GTDB): domain Bacteria; phylum Campylobacterota; class Campylobacteria; order Campylobacterales; family Sulfurimonadaceae; genus Sulfurimonas. The sequence continues at coordinate 15,527 of JALWTK010000184.1, forward strand.
GGAGTAACGGTTTTGAGTCTATGACATATATCGCTTGGGCAACTGTTCTTGCTGGATTTATCTTCTCAAAACACTCGCCTATTACCTTAGCAGCTACGGCGATACTTGCAGGGCTTATTCTCTTTGTGGCGCACCTTAGCTGGATGAATCCTCAGGTGACAAACCTTGTGCCTGTACTGAACTCTTACTGGTTAAGTATACATGTGAGTATGATTACCGCTTCGTATGGTTTCTTAGGTCTTGGAGCACTTCTTGGTTTCATCACTGTACTTCTTTATGCTATAGCTACAGAGAAAAATAGTGAGCAAATAGCACTTTCTATCAAAGAGCTTAACGCCATCAACGAGATGAGTCTAATGGTAGGACTTGTTCTTCTTACCGTTGGTAACTTCTTAGGTGGTGTCTGGGCAAATGAGTCTTGGGGACGATACTGGGGTTGGGATCCAAAAGAGACATGGGCACTTGTAACTATCTTAGTATATGCTGTGGTAGTACACTTGCGTTTTATCAAGTCTATCTATAACGAGTTTAACTACAGTGTGATCTCACTACTCTCGTTTACATCGGTGCTTATGACATACTTCGGAGTGAACTACTACCTCGCTGGAATGCACTCTTATGCAAAGGGTGATCCTGTTCCTATTCCTGATTTTGTGCCTGTGAGTTATAGTATCTTAGCGATAGTTATTCTTCTTGCATTTAGAAACAAAAAAATAGCATAAGAGAAGAGGCCATGGAATTTCAAGGCTTCCCTAAGACAGCACTTTCTTTTTTAAAGAAGATCAAGAAAAACAACAACAAAGAGTGGTTTGCAACTCACAAGTCTGAGTACGAAATCGCTATCTTAAACCCCTCTCGAGCATTTGTAGTCGAGATGGGTGAACACCTCCAAGCTCTAGTTCCCACTATAAACGCAGAACCAAAGATAAACAAATCTCTCTATCGCATCTACAGAGACACAAGAAGAATGGGTGCAAATAAGATGCCCATCAAAGAGCGAATAGGTGTGATCTTCTGGCAGGGAAATAACAAGCGTATGCAGAGCTCTAGTTTTTATATGCACTTCTCCCCAGAAGAGCTTATGGTAGCCGTAGGTGTGAGATGGTTTGAAAAACCTATGCTTGATGCTTTTCGTGAGTACATCAAGGATGATAGTAAACGCGAAGAACTCCACCATATACTCTCAGATATCAAAAACAAGGCAAAGGGTTACACTCACTTAGAAAAAGGCTATAAACGCTATCCAAGAGGTTTTGATGCTACTATGTCGCATGTTGATCTATCTCTCTATAAAGGCATGGCTACTTTTAAAACACTTGATCCTAAACTCATAGAAGATGGTGATAAACTTATTGAGACACTTTACGAGATATATGAAGATATGCTGCCTCTGCAACAGTATATGTATGAGGTGAGTTTATCCATTAAACTTTAGCATAGATTATCAAAAAGTTACAGGGTATTTAAAAGTCTAGTTTTTAGAAGTGGCTTATAGTTTATTAACAACAAAAAAGGCATAATAGATTACTGATAACTATGAACAAGCAGGTAAAAACCAATATGCTGAACAATAAAAACTTTACAATTCATGAAACTCTTGAACAAAATCACTCTGTTAGTATATACAGAGGTATGGATAAAACACATAAGTGCAGTGTTATTATAAAATCTATCAATGTTAATAGCAATGATCAATTAGTATTTTCTCAATTTTTAAATGAACAGTACTTTTTAAATACCATGCACTCTAAACATATTGTCAAACTTTTAGACGTAGTGATTACCCCTTTTGAACATATACATATTTTTGAAGATATTGATGCATATAGTTTAGATTATTTTATTAAAAATAATTCCCTTACACTAGTAGAGCAGTTAGAGATTGCAGTTAAAGTAGCTAAAGCTTTAGAGTATGTACATAAACATAATATCTTGCACCTCGACATTAATCCTAAAAATATTATCTACAATCAAGAAAGTAAACATCTTCAAATTATAGACTTTGGTTCTGCTATAAAAATGAATTATCGTAATATTTTGGAACAGGTATATTCCTCAGGGAGTCTGCTCTATATGTCTCCAGAACAGACAGGTTTAACACAAGAGAACTTAGACCTGCGTAGTGATCTGTATAGTCTAGGGATAAGCCTTTACCATCTCTTTTTAGGCAAACTTCCCTTTGATCTTAGTAACAAAGAGGAGATAGCCCATCAACAAGTTGCCTTTGTTCCTAAATCCTTACACTCTTGTGATGCAACTGTTCCTTTAACACTCTCTAAAATTATTGATAAATTGATAGAAAAAAAACCACTTCAACGCTATCAAAGTGATGAAGCCCTCATATTTGACCTTCAAAAAGCACTGAAATATTTACAAAATAAAAAAGATATTCCTTCTTTTGAGATAGGGACACACAATCAGCCTGTTATTACTATTGGGATGAAAATATTTGGACGAGAGAAGGAGTTAAAACTCTTAAAAAATGCTTCTCAGGTTTTCGCAAAAGAGAGAGTATTACATGGTCTTATCTCTGGTCATTCAGGGGTGGGAAAAACACGATTACTTGAAGAGTTTTTAAACTATAGCACCAACAAGCATATTAATTACATCTCTGCTAAGTTCGACCAAGGTCAATCTTATCTCCCATATAAAGTCATGAGACAACTCTTTGCACAGATTTATACTATTGTTATGAGTAGCTCTAAAAAAGAACTCTTTAAGAGTTTAGCACAGAAAGATCAAGCTGTTTTACACTTTATATTCCCAGAATTAGATGAGATATTGGAGCCACCTAAGAAGAGTTATTTGTCAACTACTGATATCAACAAAAACCTTTTTATAGCAGTAGAATCTTTTTTTACTCTATTTGCCACATATGATTCTCCCTTACTAATTTTCATAGATGACTTACAGTGGGGAGATCCCTCAACAATCCATTTATTAGAAAAACTACTGCTGAAAAATAATAAATATTTACATTTTATTGGGGCATATCGAGACAATGAAATTTTCCTCAATAAAGAAGCAGAACGATTTATTAATACTCTTTTAAATAATTCTCAAGATAAAAACTATCACTATTTTCATCTTAATCTGCTTCCTATTAAAGAACTCTCACTAAGAGAAATGATGATGAAATTATTTCGTTTTAAAAGCAAGACAGCAGAAGAGTTCGCGGATATCTGCTATCAAAAGACGATTGGAAATCCTTTTTATATTAAAGCTATGATTGAGACTTTAATGGATAAAGAGATCTTATACTTTCAAAATGGAAATTGGCACTATAAAGTAGAGGAGATAAGACAATATAGCATTGGTATTAATTTAACAAAACTAGTGAATGAAAATTATCTTAAACTGAATGCAAAAAAACGAAAAGTACTCTCATTTTTAGCACTACTTGGCAGTTATTTTGATTTAGCTTTGACCTTTGACTTGATGCAGTATTATGGTTTTGATAAACATCTTATAGATGTCTTAGAAATAGATGGTTTTATCTTGCTTAATACACTTCAATATCAATTTGTACATGATAAAGTACATGAAAATGTTTTAGACAATATAGATCAAAAAACCAAACAAAATATACATCTAAAAATAGGAAAATATTTTAAAAATATTTGTAAGAGTAAACAGATTGATAGTATTAGAGTTGCCCATCATATCAATCTTGCTTATCAAGGTAAAAAATATCCACACTATCTTTTTGCTCTTAATCTCAATGCCCTAGAAGAACTCCTCTCAAAAGGTGCTTATGACGGTGCAGTAGAGATGAGCAGATGGGTTGAAGAGAACTTATATGATGATGCACTCTCTACAAACAATTACAGTAATTACTTTCGCTTTAAAGTCTTGCAAATTAAAAGTTATTATCTTTTTGGTAGCCATCAACACGCTCTCGAAGAGGTGGAAATACTCTTAAAAAAAGCAAAAAAGATCATGGATAAGTTGGTCTGCTTTACTCTTTATAAAGATATCTGTGTGACCCAAGGAAATCACTTTGATTCATTGATTGATATCTCAAGAATACTTTTACATGATTTAGGCCTAAACCTACCAAGGGATAAATCAATATTAGATGAATCAATTAGTGGCTTACAAAATAGTATTCATGAACATAAGCTCTACAAAAATATAAAAGAGATTCCAAATCTCCCTCAGCATCATAGTGGTCGACATAAAATGTTAATATCCTTACTGATGAATTTTTGGGAAGTTGCTTACTATCTTACTGATATTCAACTGATGAAATGGGCATATCTCAATATAGTTTATCACTCATTTAAGTACGGGAACTGTTCTGAATCAAGTTTTGGTTATGTCCTCTATGGTGGGCAGTTGGTTAGTGAGCAAAATTATAAAGAGGCATATAACTTTGGTAAACTCGCACTACAACTTAACCAATCGTTTAATGATAAAGCTATGCTCCCTAAAATCAACAATTTTATGGCAAATTTTATTAATCCTTACTATCGTAACTTACATTCCAATCTTAACTTGTATGAAAGAAGTCTCTACCAAAGTAAAATAAATGGAGATATTATTTTTGGAACATGGGCCAATTTTTTGCTTCATCTCTCTAACTACCTTTTGGGAACACCTTTAAACGATGTGTTAGATAAAATCACTCAAGAGGGTCATTTTATACAAAATTCTAGCGATCTCAAGATGATTGCTATATTTAATTTTTTAAAAAAGAATGTGCAAAATCTACAAGGTATACAGAGTAGTGTTGAGTCCAATATAGAGAACGATATTCAAATGTGGGAGAAGGATAAATTTTATCCTGCTTTAGCTTGGTATGGGATAATCCAAGCACAAAATTCTTGGATTCATGGCGATATAGAAGCGGGTCTCTCTTATCTCAAACAGTATGTAAAAAGTAGTGATAACGAAGTCATTATGTTTCCAAAATTGAGATTACATTTTATTCGTGCACTTTTACTTTTAGCAAAAAGTACAACACTCCAAGCAGATGAGAAGGAGTGTTTAGAGACAGATATCCATATCATTGACAAAGCAGCACGCTCTGCAACATCTAGATCAGATTTGAAATTTTTCAAAACCTTACTTGATATTGAGAAGATAAAAACAACACATTTAGTTTGGGATGTTGCTAAAGCTTATGATGAGATACTCAATAAGCTACATAAGGATGATAACTATTTTCATATCTCCTTAGCTCAGCTTTGTGTCAGTCGATTTTTTCTCAGTCGAAACTATGTAGATATTGCTCAAAAATATTTGAATGAAGCCCTTGTTAGTTTGAATCAATGGGGAGCCTTCGCTCTGAGTGCTTCACTAAAGCCATCTATAAAATCGCACACTCTGCAAGAGTCTCTAACCCTACATACAACTCAAAGTAGTGCAATGATTCTTAATTCAAATAAGTTCAATAACTTAACGAAGGCTTTTAATGGAATATCTAAAGCACAAAATAGTACTGAGCTCATTGAGACCTTACTGCATACTATCATTCAAAATGCAACAGCAACCAAGGCTGTATTGATTTTAAAAGATAAAGACATTTTTAATATTAAAGCTAATATTGATTTTCAAACTAAAAAAATTAACTTCTATAATCTTCTGGATAAAGAAACGATACTTATTCCGGACAATATTTTCCAATACTGTCTTAATACCAAAAAGAATATCTTTTTAGAAAATCCTGCTGATTCCAACAGTTTTAAAACAGATAAATATTTTAAACAAATGCAACCAGCCTCTTGCCTTGCTATTCCCTCTTTCTTTTCTAATGAAATTCGTGGTGTTTTGTATGTAGAAAACAGTACTGTTCATGTACCCTTAAGTGAAGAGACTATAAAAATACTGGAGCTACTACTCACACAAGCTGTCATTGTTTATCAAAATACAATGCTTTATGACACCTTAAAAGAGAGTGAAAAAAATCTTAATAAAGCACAAGAGATTGCACATATAGGAAGCTGGCAATTTAATGCCTTAGGAAAGATAAAATGGTCTGCTGAAACATACAGAATTTACGGTTTAGAACCATTCTCTATGGAAATCAATTATGAGTGGTTTTTAGATCATGTCCATCCAGATGATAGAGAGTATGTGATGCAATCCGTGCAGAGAGTCTTAGTGTTAAAAGAGTCTTATGATATTGTGCATCGTATTCTTACTGTTCATGGTGAGCAAAGAGTGGTACATCAAAAAGCTGAACTCTTACAATTTGAGAACGAAGAGGGTATGTCAGGTACTATTAAAGATATAACTCAATCAGAAAAGGCAAAAAGCCTTATTAGACGACTTTCTCAAGTGGTTGAACAAAACCCCTTCGCGACCTATATTACAGATAAAAATGGTCTTATAGAGTATGTCAATAAAACAGCTATTGCCCTAACAGGCTATACTAAAGAGGAGATGATTCATCAAAAAATGAGTCTCTTTAATTCAGGGAAACATGGTGCATCACTCTATCAAGATCTATGGTTTACTATCAAAGGGAAAAAAGAGATTTGGGAAGGAACTCTTATAAATAAAATTAAAAATGGGACACTTTTAGATTGTAAATCCATTATCTTTCCTATTTTAGACAAAGAGAATAATATAGAGAAGTTCGTTAGTATTCAAGAAGATAAAACTGAAGAGAATCTTAAAAATAGACTTTTTATTATGCAGACACGTCAAGCTCAAATGGGTGAAATGCTCTCTATGATTGCACACCAATGGAGACAACCACTCTCGGTTATCATGGCATTGATTAACACACAACGGATTCATATTGCCTTAGATAAGGAAAATATAGAAGAGATTGAGCAGAGTTATATTGATGTAGAGAAACAGGTTCAATATCTGTCTAATACTATTAGTGATTTTCGAGACTTTTTTAAACCTGATAAGGCAATGAGTTTAACACAGAGTTCTGTTTATATTAATAAGGCTTATCTGTTGATTAAGCATAGCTTAAAACAAGCCAATATTGTAGTCGATATCAAGATTAAAAAAGATGAAAAATATCTTGTCTTTGAGCATGAAATGGAGCAGGTTATTTTAAATATTTTTAAAAATGCCCAAGATGCTTTCAGTGAACGCCATATTAATAATCCTATGATTAATGTTCTATGCGACCAAAAAGAAAAAGAGACTATTATTATTATAGAAGATAATGCAGGAGGTATTGATCCATCTGTCATTGATACAATATTCTTACCTTATATCTCAACAAAAAGTAAAAAAAATGGAACAGGCTTAGGTCTTTATATGTCAAAAACTATTGTCCAAGAGCACTGTAAAGGATCCCTTGATGTTACAAATACACAAATCGGAGCAAAATTTACAATCAAGATTCCTCAAATAGGAGTAACTAATGCATAATATAATCAAAGATATGACACAAAACTGTCAAGACTTAACACTTTTATATGTAGAAGATGAGCAACAACTAGCAGAAGCAACTTTTCAAATGCTTGAGCCTTTTTTTGAAAAAATAGTCCTTTGTCATGATGGAAAAGAGGGATTAGAAGCCTATGAAAACAGTCCTTTTGATATTGTTCTAAGTGATATTATTATGCCAAAGTTGAATGGAAAAGAGATGTCTAAAGAGATCAAAAAGATTAATCCTTCTCAGATAATCATCATCATGTCGGCCCATGAAGATAGTGAACATTTAATGACCCTTATTGATATTGGTATTCATAAATTTGTAACTAAACCAACCGAGATGAATAAACTTTTTAGCATTTTAATTGAGAGTGCTATTAATATTAATAATGCAAAAAAAGTAGCCCACTTAGCACAGAAAACAGAAGAGAGTTTGGCAGAAAGTCAAATCATGCTCCGTACTATTATTGATACGGTTCCGGTACGTATATTTTGGAAAGATATCGAATCCCGTTATTTAGGTGCCAACAAACTCTTTGCTCAGGATGCTGGTTATGAGGATGCTTCTGAGATTATTGGTAAAAATGATTTTGATTTGATTTGGAAAGATGAGGCGCAGGCATATATAGATGATGATCAAAATGTTATCAAGTCTGGAAAAGAGAAACTCTCCTATGAAGAGGTGCAAACACAAAAAGATGGTTCTTTGCGTTGGTTAAACACTTCTAAAACAGTACTTTTAGATGCTAATCACCATACTATGGGTGTACTAGGCACCTACAATGATATTACCGAACAAAAAAATAACATTGAAGCTATAAAAAAAGCAAAAGAGAGCTTGGGTTATCTAGCAGAACATGATGAATTAACAGATTTGCCTAATAGAATTTTATTTTTTGACCGACTACATCAAGCCATTAAAAATGCAGATCGTCTTGATAAAAAAGTAGGTGTTATATTTATAGATTTAGATAGGTTTAAAGATATCAATGATTCCTTTGGACATGATACTGGCGATCATATAATCAAACTTTTTGGTGAGCGCTTGCGAAAGCAGTTACGTAAAATTGATACCATCGCACGTTTTGGTGGAGATGAGTTTATCATTCTCATTGAGAGTGTGAATGAGCAAGTAGATATTTTAGAAGTCATGCAAAAATTAATGGCCTCTATGAAAGCAACTTTTCATGTAGATGATAAAATATTTTATTTAACTATTAGTGCAGGCATTAGTATCTATCCAGATCATGGCGATAAAGAAGAACTTTTAATTCGTAATGCAGATACAGCTATGTACAGAGCTAAGAAAGAGGGACGCAATACTTTTCATTTTTACAATCAAGAAATGACAATAAGTAGTCTACATCACATCACTATGGCAAAAAATATTCAACAAGCCATCAAAAATAATGAGTTTGTCCTCTATTATCAGCCTCAAGTAGATGGACGTAGAGGCACACTTATTGGAATGGAAGCCCTTATTCGTTGGAAAAGTCCAGATATGGGATTTGTCTCTCCTGTAGACTTTATCCCTATAGCAGAGGATGTAGGATTGATTGCGGAAATCGGAAAATTTGTTTTTAAAGAGGCCAGCACTCAAATTGCAAGATGGTATGCTCAGGGTTATCATCCTGGTCGTATGGCCATTAATCTATCTGCTTTAGAATTGCAACAGCCAGATTTTGTAGACTCTCTAGAAAAGCGCTTGGAGAGTGCTCAATGTCAAAGAGATTGGATTGAACTAGAGATCACAGAAGGCTACACCATGAAGCATCCACAAGAAGCTATTAACACACTCAATGAAATCACAAAACTTGGTATCAAACTCTCTATCGATGACTTTGGAACAGGATATTCTTCTTTAGCCTATCTCAAGAAACTCCCTATCTATAAATTAAAAATTGATCAAGCCTTTGTAAAAGATCTTCCTAGTAATTCTCATGATATTGCCATTGTAAAAACGATTATTTCATTGGCACAAACTATGCAGTTTGAAGTTATAGCAGAGGGGGTCGAAACACAGGACCAACACGATTTTTTAATTCAAAATGGATGTCATAATATTCAAGGCTACTACTATGCTAAACCTATGCCTGCTAAAGATATGGAACTCTTTTTACAAGGGTTCTCTCAAGGGGTTTAGCATGAAGATAAGGGTGTATTATGAGGATACAGACATAGGTGGAGTGGTCTACCACTCTAACTACCTAAACTTTTGTGAGAGGGCTCGTAGTGAGGCTTTTTATGATCTTGGGATAACTCCTATTTTAGAGGGCGGGCATTTTGTGGCTCGTAAGATTATTGGAGACTATTTATTAAGTGCCAAACTTGGTGATATGCTAGATGTAAAGAGTGAGTTGGTGAAGATGAAGGCTGCTTCTTTTGTTCTCAAACAGTATGTGTATAGAGGTGAGGAAAAACTTTTTGAGTTGGAGATAGTACTTGCTTACATTACTTTTGAGGGGAAGCCTCAGAAGATTGATCTTGCTACAAAAAAACTTCTACTCACTCTTTTCGAGTAAGTCCTCTTCTGGGAAGTTTTTTTCTCTTGTTGGGCGAACATACTCAACAAATCTCGAACGAGCAGGCTGGAGAAGCTCTATCTCATAATCAACTTGATTGTTTTTAATCTTACTATAGTATGTCTTTTCATCATCTGTTATGAGTGAGTAGAAGTAGTCTATACCTATAGTTGTTGTGTAGTTTATCCAGTCATACTCTATATCGTTTCCTAGGAGTGCATTGGTCTCTATGAGCACATTATTATGCTCTGTTATCGAGTTTGCTACTACCATATCTTTTCTGTCTATATACTGTGTCATAGAGAGAAGAAGAGGATTGTAATTTATCTGTGTTGAGAGTATATTTGTTTCATTTACATCATAAAGTGTGAGTTGTGAAAGAATCATTCCTGTTTTAATGATAGGTGTATTTATAAAGATAGTAGAGTCTACCATCTTATCATTGTCTTTGAGGTAGGACTCAAGGTTTGTTGTTCTTCTTGAAACATAGTAGTTGATAACTTCTTTTTCAGGTGTCACAACAGGTGCCACTTCTTCCTTCTTTTCTTGCATCTGTGAAAAAACACTCAATGTATCTCCAAAAAACGAAGAGCTACTATTTTCATCTTCTAAGATAGTAGTTGGATGCTTAAACTCTTCGCTCTGATATTTTGCAAGTTTTTTCCCAGTTTGTGACCTGTCTGAGAAGATGACTAAAGGCTCATAAGCCTCTTTAAGCAGTAAGTCGCTCTGTGCTTTATAGTCTATAGCTCCAAAGGTCAAAAATGAGGAGCTAGTGTTGACATCTTTTTTATTGACAGTTGGGAAGTAGATATGTAGAGCAGGGTTAATAGCAATAATATTGTTTGCACCTGTTTGTGTGAGTGGTGCGATGATATACTCAAATCCATCCTTTCTCATAGCATCCAGTGCAGCAGTTAAATCCTCCACACTCTCACTCTCTACCTTGTAGCTTTTGAGCATAAAAGGGTGACTCTTCGTCATGAGATAAGCAAAACATGCATTTGTTGTAGAAGAGGCATACTTTCCTATCTTTTTATAAGGAAGAAGGAGGGCAATTTTGAGTTTTTTACCACTTGAAAATGAGCCCAGATTAAAGATAGAGATAAACATCACACGTGCATCATTTTGTTCGACATTATCTAGTTTAGCATAGGCATGTGCTAAAAAAGAAAAGACCATACCATTGTCAAGGTACTCCTGCATACACTCTGTGTCACACTCATAAGGGTCGAGGTTTTCTACATAAGTTTTTGGTATAGGGATATTGGAAAGCATAAAGCTCTGTGCAAATACGAATGCAGGAAGAAGTAATAATAGTAGTTTTTTCATAGGGAACTCTTTATAGTTTTTAGATCATTCATTGTGATTTTTTTTGACTCAGGATTTCTTAGGAGATACTGAGGATGGTAGATAGGGATAAGTCTCATCTCTTTAAACGCGATAACATGACCTCTAACATTTTCAAAGTTACCATTATCTCCGGTGAGATGAGAGTAGGCATCTTCACCTAAGGTTACTATGACTTTTGGTTTTATGAACTCTATCTGTGAGTAGAGGTAACTTTTGCAAGAGTTATACTCTGAAGATGATGGTTTGTTGGCATTGAGAGGTTTACATTTTATGCAGTGTGTAAGAAAAACATCTTCATTTGATATATGGAGTACTTTTTCTATCATATTTTTAAGTGTTTCACCTGAACGACCACTATAGTAGCTGTTGGAACTGTCTTGTGCTTGGGAAACACTATAGTCGACTATCATTAAGTCTGCATCTTTTGCACCATATCCACCCATACTCTGGGTTCGAGATTTACTTAGATCACAGAGATGACAAGAGCTGATGTTACTCGTGAGTTCATCTACACTTGCAGGTATCTCATAACTTGTCTTTTCGTTAATGTTAAAATGGTCGATATACTCATAACCCATAGCTTTTAGTCTATAGAGATTCTGTAAAAGTACAAGGTTTTGATACGACTTCAATACTACCACCATAAATGTAAATTTAATGTGAGTATATTCAAAGTGTGGTTAAAATCTACTTTATAGAGGAAATTATGTTATGATATTGTCAGATAAGTAGGGAGTAGTTTATGGATATACAGAGTGATGACTTAACTGTCAATAGTTTTAGCCTCTCATCTTCAGGTGATGTAGAAAGTATACTCTCTCAGGTACGAAGAGTGAGACAAGAGTATATGATCATCCAGATACTCTCCTTTATGCACAACACAGTACTCGTGCAAAATCTAAAAAAAGTGCTCGAAAAGAACTTTCCAGAAGTACAAATAGCACTACTCAAACATCATGATAAAACACAAACACAACTCACTGTCTTTGGTTTAAAAAAGCTTCATGAGGATGAAGATCTTAGTGAAGTGATATTAAGTAAAGTTTATAAGATGTACCTAGAAAAAGATGAAAGCGAAGGGAAATATCGCCATCAACTTTTTAGTCGTTACTTTACAGATCATCTTACAAATCTCCCAAATGTTTACCAACTCCGAAAAGATTTTCAAGCAAATGAGGAGAAGGGACTTGTACTCATAAAAATAGATAACTTTCTTACAATCAACAACTTTTATGGTTTTGTCATTGGTGACTTAGTTATTGAAGAAATTTCGAAGTACTTAAGAGAAACTATTTCACAACATAAGATTTATCGATTGTCTGGTGCTGAGTTTGCTTTTTCAATGGAAAAGAAACTAGATTTTTATGACTTGAAAAAATATCTCAATGAAGTTTATGAAAAGATCAATTCCTTCTTTGTGCAGTATCAAAACAGTAAAATATTTATAGACTTTACATTAGCTTCAACGGCAGGTGCAGATAATATTAATATTTTTTCAAAAGTTTCTATGGCTTTAGGATATGCAAAAGAGATAGGTGTTCCTTTTTGGATTTATGAAGATAGAATGAACTTTGAAAATGATTATAAACGCAACCTAGAGCTCTCTGAAATTGTAAGGGAGTCTATACACGAGTCAAGAATTGTTCCCTATTTTCAAGCTATTATAAACAATACAACTGGGAAAATAGAGAAGTATGAATGTTTAGCTCGTTTACTTGATGAGAATAATAATGTTCTTTCTCCTCTACTTTTTATTCCTATAGCTAAAAAGATAAAGTCATATTATCAGATAACTACACAGATGATAGATAAATCTTTTAGTGCATTTGAAAATAATGAGTTAGAATTTAGTATAAATCTCTCAATAGAAGATATTATGAATAGTGATATTTTTCACTTTGTCATTGATAAACTAGAATCCTCTTCTGCTTCTAAAAGGGTTACCTTTGAGATACTAGAGTCTGAGTCTATTGATGACTTTAACAAGGTAGAAAAGTTTATCAATGAGATAAAACGCTATGGTGCTAAGATAGCTATAGATGACTTTGGAAGTGGCTACTCTAACTTTTCTTATCTCATCAAAATTAAAGCGGACTATATCAAGATAGATGGATCACTTATAGAAAATATTGATGTCGATAAATCATCATTAGTAGTTGTTGAAACTATAGTGGATTTTGCTAAGAAACTTGGCATGAAAACTGTAGCTGAATATGTTCATTGTAGTGTAGTTATGGATAAGGTAAAAGAGTTAGGTATAGATTATTCTCAAGGTTTTTATATTGACGAACCAACACTTAATAAAGAGTGGATAGAATAGATAGAGTAAAAGAAGACTAAGAGCTCAAAGGCTCTTAGCTAGAAAAGTGGCTTGTAACTACTGAGCTACTTCAACTACAGTAGCAGTTGATTCCCAGATTCCGTGCTTAGTACAGTAACCGTGTGCAACAAGGTTAAGTTTCTTGCCCATTGGACGGATAGTGAAAGTTACTTCTGCATGAGATTTCTCATTTCCTAAAGTTCCTGGTACGAAAGTAGCCATTGCTAACTTAGTTTCACCATTGAAAAGAGTGATAGACTCGATGTAGTGATCGAAATCATCTGGGTGAGTATACTCGTTACCCATTTTAATTGTAACTTTTAAAGTCTCACCTTTTTTAGCTTCACCCTCAACTGTGATGAATGGTGAGTGACGGTCGATAAGGTCTTTTTTAGCTTCACGCTCTACATTGTCGATATTTTCGTATACATTTACTTTTGGCATATTAAATCCTTGTTTTTTTATTTGTGGCATTGTATCTATAATAACATTTACTCTTCACTTAAATAAGAGTATATTTATCTTGTTTAAGTTTTATTTTATTTTTTGAAACTTGACTCTTGGATGATGACTGGGTAAAAGTAGCCATAACCGAAATCTTTATCTTTTATAAGTTTCCCTTTTGCATAGACAATCTCCCCAATTTTAGGTGATGTTTGTGTTGTTGTGAAAACTAAATCATTCATCCCTTTAAAACTACTTCCATCTTCTATGTGTACCCAGTTAAGCTTCATAATCCCATCAGATGTTTTAGTAACCTTACCTTTTACCGTAACTATCTTGTTCATATATTTCTCACGGTTGGCAAAGAGTTCTGCTATGGAGAGTGTACCCTTTTGCTGATACGTGGAGTGCATCTGTGACTTTGGTACTTTTTGTGATGTTTCTGTTTTAGCAGCTGGTTTTGCTGAAGCATTTCCAGCAAAAAGTATGCTTTTAAATGTACGGTTAAGTGTTTTTGAGTGGAAGTTTCGCATCCATCCTTGCTCACTAAAGGAGACACTTTGACCCACTTTAGCATCTCTTTGTGTCATCGCAATCCAGTACTTTTTTTGATTCTCTTGCACTTTCATATAAGTGTAACCACCACTGCTCATAGTCTCTAAAACTTTTGCGGTGTGTGTAGAAGCTCCAAAGAGAGAAGCTGTAAGTAGTAGAGCTGATAATGTTTTTTTCATAGAAATCCTTTTTATAAGAGTGATTTTAACAAGATTTTAAAAACAATAACCCTATAAATGGATTTTTAACTTGTTTTGTAGCATTTTTTTGTCATTTTTCCAAAAAAATTATGCTTATTTTTTCACACTTTGGCATGAGTCTGCAGCTCCATGAGTGCATTGTCTATTCTTCGCTATTTCCAGCTGTAGATTGCTTCGCCATCTAGTATCATTTCAATCTCTAAAAGACGGTTATATTTTGCAAGTCTTTCACTCCGTGAAGCTGAACCAGTTTTTAGATGTCCACCATCCATCGCTACTGCAAAGTCTGCTAAAAAAGTATCTGCTGTTTCACCTGAACGATGAGAAAGTAAATATCTCCAACCATTATCTCGACACATTCTCACTGCATCTACAGTTTCAGTTACTGTTCCGATTTGGTTGAGTTTGATGAGTGAAGAGTTTGCAGTGTGCTCTTTTATTCCTCGTGCAATAAACTTAGTATTTGTTACAAAATTATCATCACCAATTATCTCTATTTTATTACCGAGTTCTGCTGTAAACCTTGCAAAGCCTTCCCAGTCATCTTCAGCTAATGGATCTTCCCAAAAGATAATAGGATATTTTTCTACCCACTCTTTTGCCAAAGCAATCAAGTCATCATTTGTTTTTTTACCTTCCCCTGACCATTTAAGGTCATAATTTCCTTTTGTACCTGTACTAAAAGAGGTCGCGGCACTGTCTATTCCTATCATAATGTCTTTACCTGGTTCAAATCCAGCCACTTTAATAGCTTCAATGATAAGCTCCATCGCCTCTTCATTGCTTTTTAAATCTGGTGCGAAACCACCTTCATCACCTACAGAAGTTGCAAGTCCACGCGTAGCTAAAATCTTTTTAAGTGCATGAAAAGTCTCTGCTACATAACGCAGTCCCTCGCTAAAAGTAGGTGCTCCTAATGGCACTGCCATAAACTCTTGAAAATCAACACTATTGTCTGCATGCTCTCCACCGTTTAAAATATTCATACATGGTACAGGAATGCGTCTTGCATCTGCTCCACCAAGGTATTGGTAGAGTTCAAGACCACTTGAAGCTGCGGCTGCTTTTGCTGCTGCCATTGAGACACCTAAAATCGCATTTGCACCTAAGTTTGACTTATTTTCAGTGCCGTCTAGTTCTATCATTGCTCTGTCTATTTTTGCCTGCTCTTTTGCATCCATTCCTACAACAAGAGATGCTATTTTATCATTGACATTTGCCACTGCATTTAAAACACCTTTTCCACCGTAGCGAGAAGCATCACCGTCTCGAAGTTCTACTGCTTCATACTCTCCTGTACTTGCACCTGAGGGTACAGAAGATGAGACCTTTGTACCATCTTCAAGTTCCATGAAAACACGCAGTGTAGGATTGCCACGTGAGTCAAGTATCTCTAATGCTTTTATACTTTTAATTGTTGAATTTATCATTTTAATGTCCTCTTATTTTGACTATATGCCCTTGTAATCTTTTGAAGTAGTTTAGCATCATTTAGTAAATCCTAAATTGTAAAAAAACATAGGGGACTTAACAAGATTTTAACCAACAAAGGGGTAAAATCGCGACAATTATATTAAAAAGAGAAAAAACTATGCTAAAAACACTACTAATAGAAATCGGCGTTGAAGAGTTACCGGCTGTTCCCCTTTTAAAAGAGTTGAAAAACATTGAGACAAAGTATGCAAAAATCTTAGAAGAGTATGCACTCCTTTGTGAGTTTGAATTTTACTACACACCTCGCCGTTTAGTTATGTGGCATAGAGAGTTTAAAACTGCACAAGAAAATAGTGTAGAGGAGTTTTTTGGAGCACCATTAGTAGTCGCTTATAAAGATGGAGAGCCAACACCAGCTGCTAAAGGTTTTGCAAAGAAATGTGGTGTTTCTCTTGAAGAACTAAGCTCTACAGACAAAGGTGGTAAAGAGGTTCTTTACTATAAAAAGGATGTCAAAGGTCAAGCTTCAGCAGACCTACTTCCAGAGATTATAGAGAAGTGGATAAAATCTTTAGAGTTTGGAAAAACTATGCGTTGGGGAAGTGCATCAGATAGCTTTATCCGTCCTATACGATGGGTAAATGTTATGATGAACGATGAACTAGTCCCACTTTCTCTTTTTGGTGTTGATTCTGCTAAGAGCACATTTTTACATCGTATAGCGAAGTTTGGTGCCTTAGAAGTTGGTGGTGCAAAAGAGTACTTCTCAGCACTAAAAGAGGGTGGCGTTACACTTTTTCCAGAGGAGAGAGCTGAAAAAATTAAAGCAGACTTTACAAAGATAGAGGATGAGAGTGGTCTTAGTATAGAAGTAGATGAAGAGCTTTTTGAAGAGGTTGTTGCGATTACTGAGAATCCTACTGCACTTTTAGGCTCTTTTGATGAAGCATTTTTAAGACTTCCTCCTGAGGTTATCGTTACCTCTATGAAAGAGCATCAGCGTTACTTCCCAGTTTTTAAAGATGCTAAGCTTACAAACAAGTTTGTAGTAGTCTCAAATGCTCTTACAGATGACTTCTCCGAGGTTGTTAAAGGAAATGAAGTTGTACTCCGCCCGCGTTTAGCAGATGGACTTTTCTTCTGGGACAACGACCTTAAACGCGGTCTTTCTACTGAAGGACTAGAAAAAATCACTTTCTTTAAAGGACTTGGAACAGTTACAGATAAGATAGCTCGTGAGGGTGTTATAGCAGATAAGCTTTTTGATCTTTTCGGTTTGGTCTGTAAAAAAGAGCATCTTACTCGTGCTGTTGCTTTAGCAAAAGCTGACCTTATGAGTGAGATGGTCTATGAGTTTACCGAGCTTCAGGGGCTTATGGGTGGCTACTATGCGTTAGAGCAGGGTGAAGATGAGAAAGTAGCGACTGCAATCAGCGAGCAGTATTTACCAGATGGTGAAGAGAGTGCACTTCCTTCTACTCCACTTAGTGCGGTTGTCGCGATGAGTATAAAACTCGACACACTTTTAGCACTCTTCTCCGTAAACCAAATTCCTACAGGTTCTCGTGATCCATTTGCACTTCGTCGTGCAGTAAATGGAATAGTTCGCATTGTCAATGAGTATGGTTTTCACTTCAATATTGTAACGACTATGAAAGAGTTAGCTGCGAATTATGCAGAGATAGACTTAGAAAAATTAGAAAATTTCATTTTAGAGCGTATTAAACGCTACTACAAAGTAAACCCTTCTGTAGTTGCAGCAGTTCTTGCTTCTGGAGAGAGAGATTTACTAGATATGGGGCAAAAAATAGATGCACTTAATAGCCTTGTGAATTCAGAAGGATTCGCAGAGGTAAGTGCAACATTTAACCGTGTAGCAAATATAGTCAAAGATTTAGACTTAAACGCCGAGCTCAGTGTTGATGATGTGAAGTTTGAAGAGGATGCAGAGAAAGTACTTTTTGAGCGTTTTAGTAGTGTAGATGAAGCACTCTACAGTTCTTATGAAGAGGAGTTAGATGCACTTTTAGGGTTAAAACCTGAACTAGATAATTTCTTTGAAAATGTCATGGTAAACGCGAAGAATGAATCTGTGAGGAACAACCGTAAAGCACTTGTAGCTAACATTTACAAAAGTATCTTGAAAATTGCAGATATAAAAGAAGTGAGTGTTTAAACTCCTTTGTATGATATAGCAGTTATCGGGGCTGGGATAAATGGCTCTTGTA
The DNA here is from genome assembly GCA_027082875.1 of Sulfurimonas sp. Lineage (GTDB taxonomy): Bacteria > Campylobacterota > Campylobacteria > Campylobacterales > Sulfurimonadaceae > Sulfurimonas. The sequence goes on from JALWTK010000184.1 coordinate 33,930, forward strand.
TTACTTATGAGCTTACAAACGCAGGTAAAAGAGTCATCCTCTTTGACTCGGATGGCATCGCGTCTGGTGGCAGTGGGGCTGCTGGGGCATTTATTAGCCCGAAGTTTTCTAAGAGTGGTGAGCTTAAAGATATCATCCATGATGCTTTTTGCTACTCTTTAGATTTTTATGAGAAAAATTTTCCAAACCTCCTTAGCAAATCCCCACTCTTACACATCGCCAAAGATGAAGCAGATGATGCCATCCTTCGCGTTTATAAAGAAAAAACTGACTTAGAACTTTTAGATACACCTAAACTCGAGCGAGAAACACTCTCTCTAAATGCAGGTATTGTCGATGCAAAACCTATGTGCGAAGCTCTGAGTAAATCTGCTACTTTTAAAAAAGAAGAGCTTGTAAGCTTAGAGTATGATGATGGCATTTGGATAATAAATGAGTCCTATAGTGCAAAAGAGGTAGTGCTCGCAACAGGAGCATACAAAACTCTTCTCAAAGAACCCTACATAAAACTCCGTGGCGTTTGGGGGCACCGTATAGATGTCAAAACTACAACAGACAATCCTCACTCTATTCACCAGTTTGTCTCTATCTCACCAAGTCAAGAGGGAAAGTTAGCTATAGGGGCAACTCATAATGTTCACTACCATCCACAAACTACTACAGAAAAGTATGATATAGAAGCAGGAAGAAAAGAGTTACTAGAAAAAGCATCTCGTAGTATTGGGCTTGAAAATATAGAAGTTACAAAGGACTATATGGGTCTCCGTTCAGGCTCTTTTGACTATATGCCTCTAGTAGGTTCACTTGTAATGTCGCATGAGACACTACAAAATAAAAATATCCATTTTCAAACAAAAAAACCAGATTATAGTGCTTACACCTACTATCCAAACCTTACTATGATAAATGGAAGTGGTGGCTATGGATTTGTTCTTGCACCTTATCTGGCAAAAATGTTAGCAGAATTTATTTTGAGCGATAAAGAGATAAGTAAGAGGGTAGACCCTGCAAGGTTTTTTGCAAGGTGGGCGAAAAAGGGTGCAAACTCTTAAAGTCTAATCTTCACCACTTTATGAGGGGACTCTTTAAAAACCTCTTTAAAAGCATTTGCACGAATCTCCTTCATCTTTCCAGTTGCTACTGGAGAGAGGAAGTATGCGATGTCTATTGCCTCTTCTACATCGTAGTTGTTATCATGTAAGAAAAGTATCTGCTTATCGAGTTTACGTACTTGTGCAGTAAGTGCTTGAGCATAGTTTTTTATAGCTTTGTGGTGTCGGTCATGTTTGTGTCCCATTCCGAAAAATACAAACTTTCCACTTAGGCGAATGTTTGGGACATCAAGGTAGTTAAGTTCTTTATCATAACGAGTGAACTGTCTTGATGAAAGTTTATCAAGGTCAGCATCAAACTCTTCGATGATAGGAGTAGGTGCTATGTTAGAGCGGTTATAACCAAACAGATACTTAATCTCTACTAGTTTTCCAGGATAAACATTTTTGAGCCCTGCGTTTATGATGTAAGACATAGGGTTTTCTGTGAGTGCTACGAACTCATCATACTGCTCGAAGCCATCCTCTTGTAAAAAGTGACTCATAGAGTAACCAACGGGAGTGAGTTCAGGGTTGTAGAGTATCACTGTACCACATACAGTTTTACGTTTTTTCTTCAGCATTATTTCTAAATCAGCTGGAGTGATTTTGTCCTCTTCATTTTCGTTTAGGTAGATATAATGACCGTTTATAAAGTCCATATCAAATTTTGTTGTAAACTTTCCAAATATTTGCATTGTTTTTCCTATAATTATTGGCAGAAGTATACTATAATTTGCACTATGATTTATATAGCTTTT
>JALWTK010000185.1 GCA_027082875.1 Sulfurimonas sp.
TTGTATAAAATCCTAATAAAAACACACTTTGTTCCTTAAAAAAGGAAAAACTAAATGACAATTACTATTGTGCATCAAGTAGAGTAACTGCTGAATTCCCAGCCAAATATCCCGAAGCGAAGCTCCACTGCAAATTATATCCCCCACAAGGTCCATCGAGATTCATAATCTCTCCACAGAAGAAGAGTCCTTTTATGAGTTTGCTCTGCATCGTTTTTGGGTCTATCTCTTTGAGGCTGACTCCTCCTCGTGTTATCATCGCTAGGCGAAAACCATCATGTCCGTTTACTGTGAGTGGTGTCCATGCTAGTATCTGCACTAGTTTTTCTTTTACTTTTCCTGAGAGTTTTTTGAGGGTCATATCTTCTGATGCATCTGCTAGTTTACAGAGTTCACGAGCTAGTGGTATAGGTAGTAGGGTGCTTACGAGTTCCACTATGTTGGCTTGAGGGTTTCTCACGGCTTCACTTTTGAGGTGTTTACTTATCTGCTCTTCATTCATCCCTTTTGTAAGGTTGAGAAGCAGTGGCACCTCTTCATACTTTTTCAGAAGTGGTGTGACCTCTCTTGCAAAGTCTAGTACTACTGGACCTCGTATACCACTCTTTGTGAAAATGAGATCCCCTTTTGCTCGGAGTTTTTTATGTTTTTTGATGTCTACTCGGAGTTCTACTTTAGGGATGGTATCAGCTCTACACTCACTTACCCATGTTTCTTTTGTTTTAAGGGGCATCATAGCTGGGCTAAGTTCTGTGACTTTGTGTCCAAGCTCTTCAGCAAGAGTATAGCCATCACCCTCAGCACCTAAAACAGGATAACCAAGACCACCAGTAGCCACTATGACAGCTGAGGCATAGTAGATGGCGTTTTGTGTTTTGACACCATCTATGTGTTTGCCTATAGTAAGAAGTCGCTCAACTCTTTGATGTGTGATGACCTTTATGTTACATCTATTCATCTCTTGTTGTAGTCCAGCGATGATAGTTGCAGAGGAGTGCGAAGTTGGGAAGATGCGAAAACCATCAGGAGCATGAGTCTCTATGCCTATCTCATCCATAAACGCGACAAGTGCCTTATTGTCAAAGGCTTTAAGTGCATCTTGCATAAAACGCCCATCCCGACCAAACCTTGCCATAAAGTCTTCGTTTGAGAGAGTATTTGTAAGGTTACAGCGACCGCCACCAGTTGCTTTGAGTTTTGCGGAGATGTTAGAGAGTTTCTCTAAAAGTAGAACACTCTTCCCTTCACGAGCTGCCATAATGGCAGAAATAATCCCAGCAGCACCACTTCCAATAACTATGAGCTCATATCTATCTTCATTCATACCTAATTGTAGTATAATCTCGTTAATGAAAACATATTACGGTGATCGAGAGAAATGTTATGAGTGTTTTAGACCTAAGAGCTCTTGTATGTGTAAGTATTTTGAAAAGATAAAAACACAGACAAAATTTGTCATACTTATGCACCCAAAAGAGTTCAAAAAAGTAAAGAACAATACAGGACACTTTACCCATAAGTCTCTGCCAAACTCAGAACTTTTTATGGGCATAGACTTCTCCAATCATAAACGAATCAATGAGATAATAGCCACTTATGAGAGCTATATACTTTTTCCCTCTGTAAACGCTATAAACCTCACCACTACCAATCCACAAACGGATAAAAAACCTCTCGCCATCTTCCTCATAGACTCCACATGGGCATGCACAAAAAAGATGTTTACTCTTAGCTCAAACCTTAACAAATTACAGCACATGAGTTTCACAACTGCAAGAACTTCAGCTTATGAGATAAAGGTACAGCCGGATGATGCATATCTTTCTACGATAGAGTCTACGTTAGTAGTTTTAGAAGCTCTCCATACACATAAAATAGAGAAGATAGAAAAAGTGCAACTAGAAAACTTTTTAAATCCTTTTTTAGAAATGATAAAGTACCAAAAAGAACTTATAAATAATCCACAAAGTCATGCAGTTCGCTTTAAAAGGCATGCTCCAAAGTAAGTTATAATGATAGAGTCGCTAAAATGTCACTAATGAAAACTTATAAAATATATCTTACAGCATTTGTTATACTTATATCCCTCTCTGCTTGTTTTGATTCTGAGCCACAACCAGTAGTAGAAGAACCTATAGTACAAGAAGTTATTGTTCCTCAACCTTCTCAAGCTATTGCAAAGGTAGACCCTTCTTTTCATACAGAAAATTTAGTCAAAAATGATTCAGCTAATAGAGTTTTTTTGAACTGTTTTATAACTGGACATATTGATCTACAAGAGAGCTGTCAAAAAGAGATAAACAAGTTTTTAAAATCCGTACCTCTAAAGTATAAACGTAAGATTATTATAGAAGTGCATACGGATAAGGGTGGATCTTTTCAAAAGAATCTTTCTATTTCAAAAAAACGTGCAAAGCATGTCGCTGGTTCACTCTACTATAAAGAGTATAAGAACTCTAAAATTTATTATAATGGCTTTGGTGAATCCAAACTTGTCTATGATACTGAGAGTAAAAAAGCAAATATAGAAAATAGAAGAGTAGTAATAAAGGTTCGCCAAAAGAACTTTAAGATGAGAAAAAATGTATATCAACTTTACAAAAAGTCAAAAAAGAAAGCTGTGAAGGCAAAGGCTCCTGTGGCAAAAATCTCAGTGAAACCTGTATCTATAGCACATATACAGAGTAGAAAAAATGTGAGTATTCTTAACTATACAGGTCCTGCAGATACTGGTTGGATGTACTTTGGTAGAAAAAGTTTACAAGAGAAGTTTAAGATTTCGTGTGTAGACGATAAGCCAAGAGAAGTAAAACGTCAAGCTATCAGTCAGTCGAAAAAAAGTGAATTTATACAAGGTCTTTACGATAGACGAATCTCAGGTGATGTTGGCGAAGATTACTTAGAAGTCTACCCTGTTTATGTTTTTGAAAATGGAAAACTCCCTATCAATAACCCCATACTTACATACTATGGAAGTGAGAGAAATATCCTGCGTTATCAGACAACTGTAAATACGTACAGAGGAAAAAAAGGTATTTTATACCGTATCTTTGTTAATGGCAAAAAAGATGTGAAGTGTATGGATGTAGTGATACCTTATAGAAGTGATAAAGTGTCTTATGGTCGCGTTTATATGCAACACAATGGCAAGATTAAAACTCTGAAATTTAAACCTGAGTAAGTAGACTAAAAAAGTCTACTTGTTAAACATTACTGAACCAAGTCTGATCATATTAGACCCACACTCGATAGCTAGCTCAAAATCTCCGCTCATACCCATAGAACATATAGTCGCGTTTGGAAGAGTTTTGTAGAGTTTATAAGTGGTTTGAAAACTCTGTTTAACAACTATACTGTCCTCACTATGTGCACCGATACTCATAAGACCTTTAAGATTTATATTTTTACAGTTAGCTGTTATTTTTGCATAGATCTCTTCTGTTTCTTCTGGCATGAAGCCATGCTTAGACTCCTCTTTTGCAGAATTTACTTGTAAAAGACAATCTAGTATCATCCCTTTAGCTTCTAGCTTCTTTTGTAGTTCTAATGCTAGCTCATACGAATCAAGAGCTTGAAAGAGAGTAGGATTAATATCTAAAAGATTATTTATCTTGTTCTTTTGTAAGTTGCCTATGAAGTGCCATTCAAGTGGTAGTTCCTCTAACTCATTTGATTTAGTCTTGAGGTCTTGTACCTTATTTTCACCAAAAGCACGTTGTCCTATCTTATAAAGTTTTTCTATTTCGGAAGCTTGTGAGTACTTACTTACGGCAACTATCTTTACTATATGATGTCCGCTTACTTGAAGTCTTGCCGTCTCAACACGACGGATTACATCATCTATATATATTTTATATTCTGTTTGTGTCATTATATTATCCTACTAGTCTATTTATATCGTTAAAGAGTCCAAGACCCATGAGTCCGAAAAGGAGTACCCATCCAGCTATGGTGAACTTCATCATCACTGCTTGGCTAGGAGCACGACGAGCGATGAGTTCGTAAAGATTAAACATAATATGCCCACCATCGAGTGCTGGAATTGGGAGCAGGTTTAAAACGCCAAGGTTTACAGAGATTAGTGCTGCAAAAAAGAGTACACTCATCCAGCCTTGCTCACTGGCATCTGAAGTAAGCTTTACTATGCTGATAACACCTCCAAGTTCTTTGGCTGGAACATCTCCGGTGATAAGCTTCTCTACCCCTACAAAGATCATAGTACTTGCAAAGATTGTTTTATTCCAAGCATAAGAAAAACTTGATTTTAGACCTAGTTTTAGAGGATGTGTAACACCTGCTGCTGAGATACCTATCATCTTTTTTTGTACTGATTCTCCGAACATATTTTTTGTTTCTAAGAGCTTTGGTGAGAGTACTTTAGATTCAAAATTACCATTACGAAGTATGCCAAAGTGAAGATCACCCTCTGCCTCTGTTATAAACTTTGCCATCTTTTGCCAAGTGTCTACCTTAACCTCATTTATGGAAACGATAGTATCGTTAGCATCTAGACCTGCTATCTCTGCAGGTGAGTCTTTGAGGACACTACCTATAACAGGAGAGAGAATAGGGGGCTCACCAAGAGCAATAGTAAAGTAAAGCATAAATGCCATGATGAAGTTAAACGCAGGACCCGCAAGAAGAATAAATATCTTCTGTATAGGTGTCTTTGTCGTATAGCTATCAGTATCATTACTTGTTTTTGTTGGATCGGAGTCATCTTGCCCTTTCATGCGAACATAACCACCAAGAGGGATGGCTGAGATACTCCACTCTGTGTCGAACTTTCTAAAAGTAAAGAGTCGTTTTCCAAAACCAATACTAAAAACTTCTACATACACACCTATAAGTCTAGCAGCAAGATAGTGCCCTAACTCATGAAAAAAGATTAGTCCGCTAAGAACTAAAAGCGATATTAGTATACCCATTATATTTCATCCTTTAAAAGAGCTTTTTTAAAACCCCATAAGTACTCTGCACCAGAGTAAACAGTAAGTACTACAGCTAACCATAAAAGAGCATTGCCAAATGGCCAATGCATCAGTAAAAAACCTATAGCTATCATCTGAAAAACAGTTTTAATTTTTCCTGCCATAGAAGCCTTAATATCAAGACCCTCTGCAACAGCAACAGTACGAATTCCAGTAATGAAAAGTTCACGAATGATGATAATATAAATAGCCCAAGCAGAAGCATCACCTACAACCATAAGCCCTAAAAAGGCGGCGATAGTGATCATTTTGTCTGCAAGTGGATCTATGATAGCACCCAGAAGTGTCTTTTGATCCCACTCACGAGCTATAAAGCCATCGAAAAAGTCAGTAGCTGAAGCTATGATAAAGACCATAGAAGCAAGATAGTAGTTCCATGTGATGTCTATTCCATTCGCAACAAAAAGATCTTCATTGAGAATAATCCAAAAAAGGAGAGGTGCTAAAAGTATGCGAAGTAGTGCTAGAGCATTTGGTAGATTTAGCAAATAGGATCCTTAAGATTTTAATAATGTGATTTTAGCTTCTTATTGCTTACTTTGCTATAAGTTAAGGTGCAAATCTATTCTAAGCAAGCTTATAATAAAAAAATGATAAGATAAATTAAATAATAACAAGGATGATTATGACAAGACAGGAACAACTTTCAGAAATAGGAAATATGCAAGCTGAGAAATATGGGGCAAAGTTTATCGTTCCTGTTCCTCATAAGTTTTATAAAAATAGTAGTGATATCTTTGAAAAAGTAGAGGCAAGAGGGTGGAAAATACTCAATAAACATCTAAATGAAAATGGTGAAGAGATTTCTAAACAGTTCGGTGCTTTTAATATAAAAACATATATATATGAAAATATGATTCCACACTATTTTGGGCACAATGCTCAAGAGTTTTTAGATGAGAGCAAAACAGTAGTACTTAACAAAGTAGTTAATCAAAAAATGCATATAGCTGGTTTTGATTTTATATTAGTAGATATTGATCTGTGGATATTTGAAGAGTATATCTCATTTTTTACGATAAATATAGATATTGATCAAACAAAATATAGTGTAGATGAATTAATACTCTTTAATCGTTCTCTTCGTAACTTTAAGTTTTTATCTTTAGTTGAGAGTACAGAGCTGATTACTCTTGAAGCGCAACCTGTATTTAAGGGTGAGAGATATGATGTTCTTGAGAAGCTACTTGAATTAACACGCATAGAAGAGAAGTCATTTTTAAATATTGAACCTATTGATTGTCAATATAGTGTGACTAAAGATAGAGATAACGAGCTCTTTCCTATCTATAACTCTTCTGCAAATGCAAAACTTTTAACTGCCGTGCAGACAAAAGATACCGCTTTCTCAGATGGTGTAGAAGTAGAACCCTTTGATGAAAATTTAATAAATCATATCGCTGTACAAGAGATGAGTATTTTAGATGAGGCTCCATTTTATCTTGCTAGTTGTTCTTCTATGCAGGGAAGTGATTTGAGCTTTATTGCTCATGATGATTATATTTATGCTTTAGTTGATGATAATGGATATAACCTTTGGAAGTACTCTAGTGGGATTACACTTCATGACTCTTGTGCCTTTATTGGTATGGGTGGACCAGAACAAAAGTGTGGTCCTCTTGTTGCAAATATGCAGAGTAATTTTTACTTTGTCTATATGCTTAACCTCTATATAAACTTTCAGATAAGACATATAGAGCATCAACTTATAGATGAAAACTTTGAATCTATAGATATCAACTATTGGTATAAAAAGTTGCAAAAATTAAAAAATCAGTTTATCACAAGTGATATCGCTATCAAGTTTCAAGAAAATGAAGTGCATAGCTCTATAAGCACTGCTTTTAAGAGTGCTGATATGCTCGAAGAAGTGACAGATAACTTGATGGAAACAAAAGAGATTACACAGAATAATCGTGGTATATACATGACTCTCTTTGGTTTTATATTTGTAACAATTTTTCAAGAGCCTATACAAAACTTTGTAATCACTTATAGTGAAATTGTGATACCTATCTCTGTTGTTATCTCTGCAATAGGGCTTTACTATAGAAAGAAAATTTTTAAGTTATTTAAGCAGTAGTTATGAAGTATGAGTTTGTAGTAGCCGGAACAAGTGTTAAAAAAAATAAAGATGCTAAAAAACTTTTTCTTGATGTTGGTAATGCTCTTATTTTTGGAGTTATAGATCATCATCAGTTTGAAGATGAGCAAAAGAGTGCTACAAAGCTTGTTTTTGAAAATCCAGACCTTATACCATTAGATACAGAAAGTATCATCCTTCATAACTCTCCTGATCTAGACTGTATAGCTTCTTCTTATTTAGCCAATTTTTATATAAAAAATCAAAAGTTTCCCTCATATGCTTTAGAGTTAGCAAACTTTTTAGATAAGTCAGATTTTGGATTTTCGTTAGAAAATAGGGTGAATCTTAGTTCGCTTTTTAGCATTGTAAAGTCTAAAGTTCAAAGTAATGAGCAGATAGTCTCTCTAGGACATACTCTTATAGAAAATATGGCTAGTACTGGTTTTGATGTAAAACATATACCTTGCCTTTATCAAAAAGAAGCCCTATTAATTGATCGTGATAGAAGGATTTATAGTAAGGATAAAGTAAGTTCACGAGAACTTGAATGTATATTAGCTAAACGGGTGGATTCCTCAGAAGTACAACTCAAAGCACTTATTTTAAAAGCTCCCAAAAGTAAGCTTTTTAAAGAGTGGGCAAGAGAAGAGGGCTATGATCTTCTTATAGTGAAGTGGAGTAAGGCTAGAACAGTTATATCGCTTAAGGCTGATAGCTTTTATACACTTAAAGGAGTGGGAGACTCTTTGAATGCATTAGAAAAGTTAAAACGCAGTGAATTAGATCTAAAAATAGAGGAAGAAAATAGGGAAGGGTATGATATACCCGATCCGTGGTATGATGGACGGGCACATAACTTTACTATCATAGATGCTCCTATGGGAGGAACATCTTTGAGTTTTGATGAAATACTAGGGTGTTTATGTTAGGTACTCGAACATATCAGTACGACCAAACTTTTGAGCAAGCATAGGTGCAGTAGCACCTCTAGCATTTGCTATAGTCTTATCAGCACCTTTTTCTACTAAGAACTTTACAAGTTCTGTCATATCATCCATAATAGCTTCCATAAGTGGAGTCCAGCCTACACCGTCTACCTTGTTTATATCTGCACCATTCTCTAGTAAAAATGCTACCATATCATGTCTATCACGGCGGATAGTGATATGCAGGAGTGTCCAGCCATACTTATTTACAATGTTGATATCATCTAAGTTACTTACCATCTCTTTGAATTTTTCAAAGTCATTATCATAAACTACTTTTTCAAAAAGTGAAAATTCTTCTTCCGTTATTGCCATTTTATACTCCTTAATTGATTATTGAAATGAAGTTGCACCATCAACTACGATGACTTGACCTGTAAGCCATGAAGCTGAGTCAGAACAAAGAAATGCACATGCTCCAGTTAAGTCAGTTGCATCACCCATACGAGAAAGTGGAGAGCGTTTAACAACCTCTGCTTTTACTTCCTCATAGTTAGGGAATGCTTTAAGAGCATCAGTGTCGATTGGACCACCTGATACCGCATTTACACGGATTTTCTTTTCGCCTAACTCTGCTGCTGCATACTTTACCATAGTCTCAACTGCTGCTTTGTTTGTACCATGTCCTGCATAGTTTGGAGTGTAGACAAGGTTACCAGTTGAACTCATAGAGATGATAGAACCACCACCATTCTTTTCCATTCTTTTAGTTGCCTCTTGAGCACCAACAACAAATGCTTCAACAGTTGCAGTATAGATGTTTCCAAGACCCTTAGGCTTAAGTCGCATAAATGGAGCAAAACCACCAACAACAGCACGACCAGAGATGATAGCGTTAGAGATAAAGAAATCAAGTCTATCGAAGTCCTCATCAAACTCTTTATAAACATCTTTATATGTTAAAGGTTCCATGATGTTAAGCTTGTAAGCACGAGACTTTACACCATAGTTAGCTTCTAAATCAGCTACAATTTCGTTAGCAGTATCTGCAGATGAAGCATAAGTAAACGCTACATCACAACCTTTTGAAGCAAACTCATAAACGATTGCTTTTCCGATACCACGAGTACCACCACTAATAAATAAAACTTTACCTTTGAAATCTTGCATACTATAGTCCTTTAATGTCGTAATTTTTCATCACTTCTTCGATTTTTTTCATGTTTTCTACACTTGGTGCTACTAGAGGAAGTCTATACTCGAGTGTCTCTGTAAGACCAGCTATATACATAGCCGCTTTTACAGGAATAGGATTCGCTTCACAGAACATTACCGAGTTGATAGGATAGAGCTTATTGTTAATAGCTCTTGCCTCTGTAAAATCACCTGCTAATGCTAAACGCACTAACTCTGACTTCATATCTGGAAGTAGGTTAGAAGTAACAGAAGTGATTCCTGCTCCACCATTTGCTAAAATAGGGTAGTCGATAGCATCATCACCAGAAAATACTTTTAAATCAGGTCTACGAGATAAAAGTTCAACGGTACGCTCTAATGAACCAGTTGCTTCTTTTACACCATAGATATTCTTCACATCATCAAAAAGACGGATAGTAGTGTCAGCAGAGATGTCAACACCAGTACGTCCCGGTACATTGTAAAGCATAAATGGAAGTTCACCTACAGCTTCAGCAATAGCCTTGTAGTGTTGGTAAAGACCCTCTTGAGAAGGTTTGTTGTAGTAAGGGCTTACAGAAAATACTGCATCAACACCAGCTTTTTGTGCATGTTTTGCTATCTCTATAGCTTCAGCAGTAGCGTTTGACCCTGCACCTGCAAGAACCTTAGTTCGAGTGCCTTTACAAACTTCTACAGCGATTTCAATACAGCGTTTATGCTCATCGTGAGTAAGAGTAGCACTCTCTCCAGTAGTTCCAACAGGACAGATAGCATCCATACCGTTGTTGATCTGTCTTGTGATAAGAGCAGCATAAGTCTGCTCATCTAGTTTACCATTTTTAAATGGAGTGATAAGTGCGGTTGAAGAACCAGTTACTATATTCATCGAGAAGCCCTTGTTAATTAATACCGCGATTATAGCTAAAAAGTATTAAACAAATGCTAAAGTATGCTATAATACTTCTTGAAACAGTACGATGGTTTGAGGGTAGCTCCCTCTTAAACTACTTCTTCAAAATAACAGTAGTAGATTGATCAAAATCAAAATACTTTTTCGCAGCCTCTTGTACCTTTTTAGCAGTTACTTTCTCGACATCTTCTTCATAAGTCATAAGTGGTGAGATGTCTCCACGAACAAGATACGAACCATAAAGATTTGCGACAGATGTTGAACTCTCTAGTGAGTAAACGAAGTCTGATTTAGTATTTGTTTTTACTTTGTCAAGCTCTTTTTTTGTTACTTTTGTAGTTTTCATAAGCTCTATTTGAGTAACAAGCTCTTTTTCTACATCTTCAGCTTTTACACCTGGGTTACAAGTTGCCATAAAGATGAAGAGTCCTGGGTCAATGTTTTCCATGTTGTAAGCATAGACACTATTTACCATACGTTTTTTATCTACTAAATCTTTGTAGAGGCGTGAGCTTTTTCCAGAGAAGAGTATCTCGCTTATAACACTAAGCGTGACTTGATCTT
>JALWTK010000186.1 GCA_027082875.1 Sulfurimonas sp.
GCATGACTTACATTCATCGCACCCTCACTCATTTCAGATACAACTTCACGGCTTACTGCACCATGTGCAATTAAAATTTCATGAGAGACACCCAGCCAGTTCTCTTTAAGATCATTTGAGTAGGTAACAAGTGAACCCTCTAAAATTCTAGAGGCACCATTAACCTGTGTAAATTTATAAGCGAGTAGTCCACCACTACAACTCTCTGCAAAACTTACTTTTTTACCCTGTTTTGAAAGCTTTTCTATAATATAACTGATAATATCTGCTGATGCTATGAGTTTTTTAGGTAGTAATCTTTTTGCACCATGAATAAACTTACTAATCTCACCATAGCGTTTAGAAGAGATATCTATGCGCATCCAACCCTCTACCAGTGTTGTTACATCAAAAGTCACTTCATACATCTGTGCTATAGGAAGAAGTATACTGAGTAGTGTCTCTTTCTCTTCTTGGAATACATGTACAGTTGCTTGTGTCTCTTGAGAGCTAAGAAGTAGTAGTGGCATCTCTTCACCAGCATCTATTTGCAGTACATTTACAACAGCTTTTTTATACTCTAAAAGATAAGATCTCTTTTCAAAAAGAGAAGCTTTTTGCGGTACTAACATTCCATCTTTGACTACCTGATTGTCACTCGTTGCAGTTGAGATAAGCTTTCCTATAGTAGAAAAATTCTTTTTACTTGTAATGATTATAAATCTATCTTCAGAATTGAGTTGCTCTTCAAGATAAAGAAAAAGAGAGTTATCACTACTTTTATAGTAAGTGACTGAATCCACAAAACCTGTTTCATTCTCAATCTTTCGTAAAATATACTCTTTTAAAGAGCGGTTGTACACAAACTTATTTCCAATAAATATTACATGTAATTTCATCTTATTTTCGGCCTTTTTGAGATACTTTTATAAGTGCATTATAACACTTTTATGAGTTTTTCAATATATAAAGGATATAATCCAAAAAAATTTAGACACCTTTGAGGCAATTATGGATTATAAAGACACACTACTTTTACCAACAACTAGCTTTGCTATGCGCGGTAACCTAATAAACAACGAACCAAAAAAATATGCTCAGTGGGATGCTGAGAAAGTTTACGAAAAGATGAAAGCAAATCGTAAAGATGCACCGAAGTTCACACTTCACGATGGACCTCCTTATGCAAATGGTCATATTCACATCGGTCATGCACTCAACAAAGTCCTCAAAGACATTATCATCAAGCACAACTACTTCAACGGTATGTCTGTACGTTTTACTCCTGGATGGGACTGTCATGGGCTACCGATAGAGCAACAAGTTGAGAAAAAACTTGGTGGAAAAAAGAAGAAAGAACTTCTTGAAACTGCCGAAATCCGTAAGCTTTGTCGTGAGCATGCTGCGAAGTTCGTAGGTATTCAAAAAGAAGAGTTTAAAACTCTTGGTATTCTTGCTGACTGGGAAAAACCTTATGTTACTATGGACTATAAGTTTGAAGCAAACATCTACCGTACACTTTGTGGTGTAGCGAAAAAAGGTCTTCTTATCGAACGTTCTAAGCCAGTTTTCTGGTCTTGGGCTGAGAGAACTGCACTTGCTGAAGCTGAAGTAGAGTACGAGGACAAAGAGTCTCACTCTATCTTCATCGCGTTTGAGCTAGATGATAATGCAAAAGCTAAACTTGGGATAACAGGAAATGCTGCTCCAGTTATCTGGACTACAACTCCTTGGACTATTCCTGCAAACACTGGTATATCTATGAATCCTAATGAAGAGTACGTTCTTACGGACACAGGTTACATCGTTGCTAAAGAGCTTTTAAACTCTGTTATAGAAGATGGTGTACTTACTGGAAAAGCAGTACAGACTTTCAAAGCGACTGAGTTTGAAAACTTAAAAGCTATCAACCCACTTAACAAACGCGAGTCTCGCATCATCTTAGGTGAGCATGTTCTTATGGATAGTGGTACAGGTTGTGTACATACGGCTCCTGGACATGGTGAGGATGACTACCGTGTTGGACTTCTATATGACTTAGAGGTTGTTATGCCTGTTGATGAGACTGGTTGTTTTGATCAGACTATCGTTCGTGATAATTTAATTCCAAATGCAGAGGACTTTTTAGGTCGCCACATCTTTAAATCTAATGATGACCTTATAGAACTTATGGGCGATGCAGTACTAAAAGTTAGTAAATTTACTCACTCTTACCCTCACTGTTGGCGTTCACATACTCCACTCATCTTCCGTGCAACTAGACAGTGGTTTATCTCTGTAGATGGTACACCTAATGGTCAAAGCGAAACACTTAGACAAAATGCTCTGAGTGAACTAGAGAAGACTATGTTTATCCCGGAGAGTGGTCGTAAACGCCTTAACTCTATGGTAGAAAATCGCCCTGACTGGTGTATCTCTCGCCAACGCGACTGGGGTGTTCCTATCGCATTTTTCAGAGTAAAAGCTACTGGCGAAGTTATCTTCGATGAAAAAGTTCTTAACTATGTTGCTATGATATTTGAGATGCAAGGAAGTGATGCTTGGTACTCTATGCCAACAGAGATGCTTCTCTACCCTGGTGCTGCTTATAAAGCTGATGAAGTAGAAAAAGTAACGGACATCTTAGATGTATGGTTTGACTCAGGTTCTACATGGAACTCCGTGCTCAAGTCTCGTAACTACGACGCTGGTGAGTATGAGGCTGATCTCTA
>JALWTK010000187.1 GCA_027082875.1 Sulfurimonas sp.
TCTTCTTCGATGAGTTGCCACACTTTTCTAAGAATATACTAGAGTCTCTTCGTGAGCCTATGCAAGATAAAAAAATTCGCATCTCTCGTGTAAACTCAAAAGTTTCTTATCCTGCTAAGTTTCTTTTCATTGGTGCTATGAATCCTTGTCCTTGTGGCAATCTTTTGGATGAGCGAAAAGAGTGTAGATGTAATGAGCTAGAGATTCAAAAGTATAAAAATAGACTAAGTGACCCTTTCTTAGATAGAATAGACTTAAATATTGTAATGCAAAATGTAAGTAGTACAGATAAAGCTAGTTTAAGCTCTTTAGAGATGCACGATATGGTTGTTAAGGCACATATGAGAGCAAAAAAACGTGGACAAAAAGGGTTTAATGCAAACCTAAGTGATAAAGAGATTAAGGAGTATTGTGCCTTAAGCCAAGAGGTTCAATCTATCTTAGATATAGCAATTTCGCGTTTCACACTCTCTTTTCGTAGCATAAAAAAGGTGCAAAAGGTAGCAAGGACTATTGCCGATTTGGCAAAGAGTGATACCATAGAAAAAGAGCACCTGATGGAAGCACTCTCTTATCGCAGACGTTAGCTAAACATTATAGTAAGTAGCATTTGGATGATATACCACTAATGCAGACGTACTTTGCTCAGGGTGAATCTGAAAAGTTTCACTAAGCTCTATACCAAACTCTTCAGGCTTTAAGAGGTTAAAGAGTGGGCGATTAAGCTCTAAGTCAGGACATGCGGCATAACCAAAACTATAACGGCTTCCTTGGTACTTGTTCATCTGTACATCTGCGAGAGTTGGTTTCTCTCCCTCTGCGATGTTGAGGTCTAGTCTTATCTGCTTATGGGCAATTTCTGCAAGGGCTTCAGCGAGTTCTACTCCAAGTCCATGAAACTGGTAGTACTCGGTGTAGTCACCTTTTTCATATATTTCTCGCTCTACTTCACTGAGCTTTTCACCAGCACTTACACAGGTAAGGGCGATAACATCGTGTCTATCTGCATGGAAGAAGTCACTTAGAGCACGATGCGGCTGTTTTCTCTGTCTAGGAAAAGAGAACTTCTCTACTGCATTTGCTCGTACATCTTCTAAACTCTCACGATTTATCTCTTTTTCACTGAAGTAACCTTCCGACTCATCAAATATAAGTAGTTCAGCATCATCACTACGGCAAGGCCAATATCCATAGATGATAGTAGGCTCAAAGAGTTTTTCATCTATAAATTGTTTTTTGAGTCGCTCATATGCTGGCCAAACAACTTCATCGAGTTGTTTCTGATACTCCTCTTTTTTCATCCCCTTAGAGCTATAGCCCCAGCGTGATTTAAAAAGTATCTTATGGTTTATCCACTCAAACGCCATCTCTATCTGTTGCTGAGTAAGTTTTATTTCACGTCTGCCCCAAAATGGAGGGGTAGGTACATTTACAGTACGATTAGGCATCTTTAGCTCTTCAAATGGAGGGATTATTACCTCTTGAAGCTCTTTTTTCTCAACTACAGGAGCATTAGGGTGAAGATTTGTATCTAGGTTTCCAGCTTCTATACGACTCATTGCCGTTACACCATCAAAAGCATCTTTGCAGTAAAATATAGGTCCACCGTAAGCTGGACGACAGTAGTCATCAATAAAACTACGAGTAAGAGCTGCCCCTCCTAAAAGAATAGGAATAGTAATACCTTTTTCTTTGAGTGTTGTGAGGTTTTCTAGCATCACTTGCGTTGACTTCACAAGAAGCCCACTCATACCTAATGCTGAAACATGCCCCTGCTCCATGTTTTCTAAAAAGCTATCAAGATCAACTTTGATACCGAGATTATTGACCTTGTATCCATTGTTAGAGAGGATGATATCTACTAGGTTTTTTCCAACATCATGTACATCCCCTTTTACTGTTCCAAGAGCAAGAGTAGTATCTACCTCTTTTTCTACCTTTGGTAGGTAAGGGTTGAGGTGATCGACTGTCTTTTTCATAGTCTCAGCTGATTGGAGTACGAAAGGGAGCTGCATCTGTCCACTTCCGAAGAGTTCTCCTACAACTTTCATAGCATCTATAAGTATTTCATTCACAATAACTTCTGGTTTAATGTTATGACGAGCCTCTTCAACAAGAGGGATCATTCTATCCTTGTCTCCATCCATGAGAAGTTTCGCTATTTTCTCCTCTTCACTCATGGCGAGATACTCTTCATCTACAGCATCATTATCCACAGCTTCTTTTGTACTAAAGTGCTCTATAAACGCAAAGAGGGCCTCTCCATTTGGCTGGCGGTTGAATATAAGATCATCACAGATTTTTTGATCCTCTTCGCTGATTTTATTGATAGGGATGATATGTTTGACATTGATGATGACCGAAGTAAGTCCAGCTTCTATACAGTGGTGTAAAAACATAGAGTTTAGGTATGGTCTGGCATCTTTATCGAGTCCAAAAGAGATGTTTGAAAGACCTAGTGTCGCACTTACTTCTGGGTGTTTTTGACGAAGTGCTCGAATAGCTTCTATGGTGTTAATACCAGCATTCCAGTACTCTTCATCTCCACTTCCTAGTGTAAAAGTAAGCACATCAAAGATAAGATCCTCTTTTTTAAGACCATGTCTATTAGTAGCAAGATCGATGATACGATCTGCGACTTTGAGTTTATCTTCTACAGTTTTTGCCATTCCCACTTCATCG
>JALWTK010000188.1 GCA_027082875.1 Sulfurimonas sp.
CTGGTCAGAGTGAAGCAAAGAAGTATGATGCAGAGGTTCGCTATCTTCCTTATGAGATGTTTTTGCCCTTTTGGGTGAAACGCCAAAAGATGTTGGTAGTCCTTGAAGCTGAGTTTTGGTATCTACTCTTTGCAGTAGCCTCTAAACGCGGTGCAAAATTGATTCTGCTTAATGCGAGAATTTCAGATAAGAGTGTAAAGAAGTATTTACAGTTTGCATGGTTCTATAAAAAACTGCTCTCTTATGTAGATACTCTCTATGTACAGAGTGAAGTTGATAAAAATCGTTTTATCGCTCTGGGTGCGAGAAATATAGAAGTGATAGGTAATATCAAACTCGCAGGTGAGATTAAAAAAACAAAAGAGTATGAAAAACCTAAGTGTGAAGTGATAGTTGCTGGAAGTACACATGAGGGTGAGGAGGAGTCAATCCTCAAAGCTTTCGTAGAGTATAGAAAAAGTAGTGATGCAAAACTGATAGTTGTGCCACGCCACCCTGAGCGCTTCAATAGTGTTTACGAGTTGTGTAAGAACTATACACAAGAGAGTGGCTTTTCTTTATCGCGTTTTAGTGAAAAGAAAGGTTTTGAAGCAGATATTGTACTTGTGGATATGATGGGTGAGCTCAACAACATCTATGCCATAAGCGACATAGCAATTTTAGGTGGAGCTTTTAAAGAAGATGTAGGTGGACATAATCCACTAGAACCTGCCTACTTTGGCTGTAAAATTATTACAGGAAAGCACTTTTTTCACCAAAAAGAGCTTTTCAAATATGTACATCATGTGCAGTATGTAGAGCCGAGTGAAATTCATAGAGCTCTGCGAGAAGCAAAAGAGTTACCACCATCGATGGTGGAAGAGACAATTGACCTAGAGTCAGTTATAAACAAGATAAAGTGTTAAAATCGCATCATGCGATGGGCTTCCTGCCGAAGGAAACCTAGTGTTAACGTAGGTAAAAGGACTTTGTTCTTTTATCGTAACCAAAGGGAATAAAAAAGGTTCCCTTGAAATTTTGAAAAAATTTAAAAGGAAAAATATAATGGCGACAGAAAAAGCATATAAAATTCTTGCAATGCAAGAGGGTATTTCTAACAACAACGCAAAGTCTATGATAGACCGTGGGCTAGTGTATGTTGGAAACAAAAAAGTAGTAATAGCTCGTGGAGAGTTAAATGCAGATACAAAGTTTAGAGTGATTAAAGTAGAGAGAGCAAAGGTTCTTTTTGAAAATGATGATATTTTGGTTGTGGATAAACCTACTTATGTAAACTCCGATGAGTTAGAACGCCAGTTCAAACCAGCAGTTTTACTTCACAGACTTGACCGTGAAACATCTGGCGTTTTAATGCTTGTAAAAAACGAAGAGTTCCGAGAACGTGCTATAAAAGAGTTTCGTAAAGATAATGTTTACAAAGAGTATATCGCTTGGGTTGAGGGCATTATGAGTGAGCCTATCGAAGTTGATAAAGGGATTACAACACAGAAGAAAAACAATAAAGCCTTCTCAAATGTCTCTCCAAAAGGAAAACCTGCTCGTAGTGAGTTCTTCCCAGATCTTGTAAGTGCAAACAAAACAAAGATAAAGTGTGTCATCCATCATGGACGAACACATCAAATCCGTGTACACCTACGTTATATCGACCACCCAATAGTAGGTGATGAGCAGTATGGTGGACGTCGTGCTAAACGAGTTATGCTTCATGCTCATAAAGTAAGACTACTTGGGATGGAGTTTGTGTCTCCTGAACCAAAAGAGTTTATACACTTTCAGTAAGTTTACACAGCTAGTAATCGGCTCATTTGAGTCGATGTGTCGAGCCTCCCTCCATCTCCTAAAATCTAAAGAAACATTCAAGCAATACTAAGATATAATTCGCAACTTTTTATACCTAAAATTAGAGGGAAATATATGTTTGATACTTTAACAGACTCGTTTACAAATGCCATAAAAAAGATTCGCTTTCATGATGATGAGAAAGCACTCACAAAAGCACTGAATGAACTTAAGAAAAATCTTTTAAAAGCGGATGTAAACCATAAAGTTACAAAAACATTACTAAGTCGCGTTGAGATGCTTACAAAAGAGAAGGGTATCGGAAAAGATCAATTTCTTGAAGCACTTCGTGTAGCACTTAATGAACTCTTAGAAATAGGTGGAAATAAGGGCTTTGTATTTGCTCCAAATCCTCCGACTACTATACTTATGACAGGACTTCAAGGTTCTGGTAAAACTACTACTACTGGTAAACTTGCAACATATCTGAAAAATAAGCAGAAGAAAGTTCTTATTGTAGCAGCCGATTTACAGCGTTTAGCAGCAGTTGAACAACTTCGTCAGATTACAGCACAGATAGAGGTAGAACTCTATGAAGATGAAGCAACAAAAAATCCTGTAGAGGTAGTTCGCTCAGCTCTAGAGTATGCAAAGAGTAAAATCTTTGATGTAGTACTTATAGATACGGCTGGGCGTTTAGCTATAGATGATGAGCTGATGAGTGAGCTTGATGAAGTCAAAAAGGTAGCAAATCCTGATGAGATTTTTTATGTTGCTGACTCACTCACAGGTCAAGATGCTATCCGCACTGCGACAACATTTAAAGAGAAAATCGGTATTGATGGTGTAATCCTCTCAAAGTATGATGGTGACTCCAAGGGTGGAGTAGCTCTTGGGCTCTCTTCTCAAGTACAAGTACCACTACGTTTTATCGGTATGGGTGAGAAGATGGAAGATCTTGAAGTCTTCATACCTGAGCGTATCGTTAACCGTCTGATGGGCTTTGGTGATGTTGAGGGTCTTGCCGAGAAGACTGCAAATATGATCGATGAGAAAGATGCAAAGCGATTAACGAAGAAGATCCAAAAAGGTAAGTTTAACTTCAACGACTTTTTAGAGCAGATGGAGTCCATGAAGAAGATGGGTTCTATGAGCTCTATTATGGGGATGATTCCAGGTATGGGTGGGATGAGTAAGGCTATCAAAGATTTTGACTTTGAAAATTCAAGTGAGCTAAAAAATATCAAAGCAATGGTGAGCTCTATGACAGCAAAAGAACGTGAAAATCCAGATCTTTTAAACAACTCTCGTAAGTCAAGAATCGCTACAGGTTGTGGACTGACAGTAGTTGAAATCAACCGTATGATTAAGCAGTTTAAAAATGCTGGAAAAATGGCAAAGAAATTTTCTGGAAAAAATGGAATGAAACAACTGCAATCCATGATGGGTGGAGCAGGTGGCCCTGGTGGCATGGCAGGACTTCCTCGCTAGAGCCTTCATAGCTTTTTAAGAATCACTTCGCTATAATTCCGCTATCGTAATAACTTCTGAAATAATCCCTCTGTGATTAGAAGGTATTCTCATATGAGAATATAAGACGCCAAATGGCGGTAAGAGGCACAATAAACTACTTGTATTTATTTACAAACTACATTTATTCTGCAAAAAATACCCCGTAAAATATTTATAAACCAAGGAAATAACATGACAGTAATTAGACTTACTCGTATGGGAAGAAAAAAGAGACCATTTTATCGTTTAGCGGTAACTGATAGCCGTAAACGTAGAGATGGTGGTTGGATCGAACTTATCGGTCACTACAATCCAATGAATGAAGAGAAAACACTTGTTGTTGATAATGAAAGACTTGATTACTGGTTAAGCGTTGGTGCTAAGATGAGTGGTCGTGTTAAAAAGATTACAGGTCGTTAATCATGATTGCTGATTTTGTCGCTGAATTTGCTAAGCTTATAGCATCGCATCCTGATGATGTAAAAGTCGAAGTAAAAGAAGGTGATGAAGTAACAGAAATCATACTTTATGCTAATCAAGCCGATATTGGTAAACTGATTGGTAAAAGTGGTAAGATGATTGGGGCTATTAAAACAGTTATCTCTGGTTGTAAAGCTAAAGATGGTGTGAGTTATAGAATTAATGTCGAAGCACTTTAAAGAACCTCTTCTTCACATTGCTACTATCGGTAAAACGGTAGGTATCAAAGGTGACATGAAGTTCCATGATAAGTCTGATTTTCCAGAGCAGTTCAAGGTTGGAAGCTCTTTTTTGATAAACAAGAAAGATCGAATAACTCTTACTGAGGTAAATCAAGAACGTGGTTTAGTAAAGATTAATAATCTTTCTAATCCTCAGGATTGTAAAAAGTTTGTGAATGCAAAGCTTTATACAACTTATGAAGAGACAAGAGAGAACTGCCATCTTGAAAAAGGCGAGTATTTCTTTTTTGATTTAGAAGATTGTGAGATATATGAAGACTCAAAGTTACTTGGAAAAGTGCAAGAGCTTGATAGAATCGGAGCAACAAACTATTTAATTATAGTTACAGATGAGAGTTTAGTCGAGAGTGGTTTACCAAAGAGCTTTTTAGTTCCTTTTATAGAGCCATTCAAAAAAGATGTAGATATTAAGAAAAAAAGAATCACTTTGGGTGGTGCTTTGGATATTTTAGAAGCATCTTAATGACTTTTACTTTTGTTACACTTTTTTCAAACTTAATAGAGGGTTATTTTAATGACTCTATATTAAAACGTGCGATGGAGAAGAGTCTCTTTAGTGTTAAGTATCTTAACCCTAGAGATTTTTCAACAAATAAGCACTCTAAAGTTGATGATACTGCGTTTGGTGGTGGAGCTGGAATGGTGATGAACCCCCAGCCGCTGTTTGATGCTTTAGATAGTTTGAAAAAAGAAGATGAGAATGTTCATATAGTTTTTATGACTCCTGTCGCGAAGCCTTTTGTGCAAAATGATGCCAAGAGACTTGCAAAGAAGTCCCATGTAGCTTTTGTGAGTGGAAGATACGAGGGAATAGATGAGAGAGTTATAGAAAAGTATGCTGATGAAGTGTTCTCTATCGGTGATTACATACTTACAGGAGGCGAACTCGCTTCTTTGGTAGTGTGTGATGCGGTGAGTAGAAATATAGAGGGAGTACTGGGTAACAGTGCATCTTTAGAGGTGGAGAGTTTTGAGACGCCACTTTTAGAAGCACCCTCTTTTTCAAAACCGAAGCTCTATGAGGGTTTAAGTGTTCCATCAGAATACTTAAAGGGAAATCATAGTAAAATTCGCTCATTAAAATTAGCTTTATCTGAGTCTAAAACAAAGTTTTTTAGACCACAAGAGCTAAAAAAGCATAAAGCAACGCAAAAGTTATCCTAAACTTAGCGTAAATAAAATTAAGGATTTAGTCTTATGAGAAATAAGTACATAGAAAACTTTGAAAATGCACAAACGGCTGAGAAAAATATTCCAGATTTTCGTGCTGGTGATACTGTACGTTTAGCAGTAACTATTAAAGAGGGCGACAAGAGTCGTATTCAGAACTACGAAGGCGTGTGTATCGCTAAACGTGGTCAAGGTACAGGTGCAACTATCACTGTACGTAAAATTGGAGCAAATGCTGTTGGAATTGAGAGAATATTCCCACTTTATTCTGATTCAATCGAAGAGATTAAAGTTATTCGTCGCGGTCGTGTTCGTCGTGCGAAACTTTTTTACCTTCGTGATCTTGCAGGTAAAAAAGCTCGTATTAAAGAACTTAGAAGAAAATAATTCTTCTAAGCTCGACCCCTCAACCCCTTATATAATTTCCCACTTTTTCATTTTTCAACAATTTTTTAAAACATTACATCATCTTTATATCTGAAACCTAGTATAATATTCTTTAAATAGTTTAAATTACTTTTAAGAATTATATGGAGTAGTATGCAATATATCAATGATTTAGAAGAAATAATAGAGATCAATTCTTATACGAAAAATCCAGTAGGTGTCAATAAGGTTGGTAAAGTTTTTGATGAGTGGCTTGAATCACTTGGATTTACTACGACCTTGTATAAACGCGAAGAGATTGGACATCATAGATACTACACTTCAAAAGAGTTAAAAGGTGAAAAAAAACTTCTTCTTTTAGGTCATATTGATACAGTTTTTCCTGTGGGAAAGTTTGAGAATTTTTTTCAAGATGATAAATGGGTCTATGGACCTGGTGTTTGTGATATGAAGGGTGGTAACCTCGTCTTTGTTGAAGCACTACGAGAACTGCAACAACAGAAGATTGAGATACATAATATAGATATACTCCTTGTAAGTGATGAAGAGACAGGAAGTGACGACTCTAAACACTTAACCGCTGAACTCGCAAAAAAGTATGACTACTGTTTTGTCTATGAAGCAGCTGGTGCATCTTTGGAAGTTGTGACCGCTCGAAAGGGTGTGGGAACTTTTTTTATTGATATAATAGGAAAAGCAGCACATGCAGGCAATAGTTACTCAGAGGGACATGATGCAAATCTTGAAGCATCTTATAAGCTTCAAGAGTTAGTAAAGCTCACAAACTTAGAAAAAGGTACAACTGTAAATGTTGGAAAAATGGAAGGTGGTATAGGTGCTAATACTATTTCTCCTCATGCGCACTTGACATTTGAGTTGCGTTATAAAACTACTCAAGAAAAAGAACGGGTGTTAGCAACTATTGAAGAAATCGTACAAAGGGAGTATGTTAAAGGCACTTCTTCTACTCTAAGTGGTGGTATCCAACGTGATGTGATGCAGACTTCAGCAGAGTCACTTCAGTTACTCAAAAGCATCGAAGATATTACAGGAGAGAAGATTCCTTATGAAGAGCGTGGTGGTGTAAGTGATGCAAATATAGTAAGCTCATGTGGAGTCGTAACACTTGATGGTTTCGGTCCTTTTGGTGATGGTGACCATACAGTACAGGAGAGAGCACTTAAGAGTAGTTTTATAAGTCGTATAGAGATGAGTAGAGTGCTATTTAAACATTTTATAGAAAATTCAGATTTTAAAGGGGAATAAATGAGCGATAGAAAAATTGGAATGTGGTTATACCGTAATGGTGGTGGCGATAAGATAGCAAAGAAAATCATTAAGAAGTTACAAGAGAGAGATATTGAAACTCTTGATAATATCTACTTGAGAAATGCAATAGCAAGAAATGGGCATATTGTTTATCATGGTGAAGAGCATCATGGTGAGAAGTTAGATAAGCTTGACCTAATGTTTTCGTATAATGCAGGAGAGCAGACACAGTATCAGATGTATCTATACCAAGCACTTAATCGTGTAATTCCTATGATTAACTCTTATGAATCATTTGCACTAACAGAAGATAAATTTCACACCTCTTTTGTTCTTAGAAATGCAGGAGTGAAAACCGCAGACTATAAGCTATGTCACCGTGATGATGGACATGAACTCAAAAAAATTATTAAAAAATGGGATAAAATGGTCTATAAACCGACTGATGGTTGGGGTGGAGTAGGGCTTACCAAGATTGAGAACGAAGCTAACCTAGATATGTTGATGCCATTTTTAAATCAGATGGATTTACGTTACTTCTATGTAGAGAAATTTATAGATTATGACAATACTGATTTTAGAGTTGACATTGTTGATGGAAAATTTGTTTCCTGTTATGGTAGAAAAGCAAATGGCACAGACTGGCGGACAAATGTCACAAGTGGTGGGAGTGTCTTTATGCGTGAAGCAAACGATGAAATTATTGATGTAGCCATCAAAGCCTGTAATGCAACTGGTGTTGATATTGGTGGTGTTGATATTATTTATGACAGAGAAAAAGAAGAGTACATCGTTTTAGAAGTTAATGGTATACCAGCATTTGCCACTCCAGAACAGGAAAAAATGGGATTAAACTTCAATGATAAGAAGATTGATTTAATTGTTGATTTAATTGACAGAAAAACGAAGTAAGAGTATTATTTCAAAAAAATATAGCGATTTAAGGTAAGAGATTGAGACAACAGTATACATCATATAACGAGTGTGTAGATTTTTTTAAAGCAGCATCAGTGAGTAATCCTGAACTCTTTAAAGTAGAAGTGATAGGTAAGACTTGGGAAGAACGGGACATCATTGCCGTAAATATTACACTTGATGTGAAGAACCATGCTAAAAAACCAGCTCTTTTTTATACAGGTACAATCCATGCAAGAGAGTGGATAGGAATAGAGCTCTCTCTTGCATTTGCAAAGTACATTTTAGAACATATTGAATATGATCCACGTCTGAAGCGAATACTAAAGGCTACTACACTTTATATGGTGCCATGTGCCAATCCCGATGGTTTTGAGTACTCAAGAAATCACTTCTCTTTCTGGAGAAAGAACCGTCGCAATAATGGTGATGGCACTTATGGTGTAGATTTAAATAGAAACTTTTCAGTTGGATTTACTCCAAATAAAAATACCTCTTCAAATGTCTACTCCGGTCCCTCGGCATTTAGTGAGCCAGAAACAGCAGCACTAAGAGATTTCGTAGAGTCTCATGAAAACATCACTATCGCATTAGACTATCACTCACAAGGAAATGTTTTCTTTCCTGCTCATAACTTCATACACGAAGATGCAGTTGATGCTATAGACTTAAATATCTTAGCATGCAATATGGCTGAAGAGATTAGAAAAGAGTCTGGTCGAGAGTATGGTGTTCACATGGGAAAACCTCCTGTACATCTTATCTCTGGAAGTGGACGTGAGTTTTACTACTCAAAGGGAACTCTCTCTTTGGTTGCAGAAGTAGGAACTCGAAATATTAGTGATTATATTGAGCACATGAGTGAAAATATTGAAGAAAATATTCCAGCACTGATGATAGCTTTAAGTGAAGTGAAAAATTATAAAAAAAGTAACAGTCTTAAAAGACCAGAAAATCTTTGTGCAGTGAGTGTAACTGCAAAAGAGGTAGAACTTACTTGGGACTATGATGATGATAAGTATAGATACTTTGAAATCTATCGTTCCTCTAAGAGAAAAGGCTTTGCTCAAAACTCTAACCGTATTGGCATGACTAAGTTAAAAACCTTTAAAGACAGTAATCTTAAAGCAGCTAAAAATTACTACTATTATGTTCGTGCAGTCTGTAAAGAGCAAAATACAAAATCAGCATTTGCACAGTTAGTTGGAGTGAGAACTCAGCCAGCAGAGAGTATGTTTAGTAAGATTTTATATCCTCAAGCAGATAAAATAGGTTATGTTGGAGAGAAGACAGCGAAAAACAGAGAGCACTTTGGAAATAACTCTATGTTTGTTGGTATCTCTAATAGCAAAGGTGAATGTTTTGGTGTGAGTGGCTTTTCCTTAGCAACTATTCCTGAGAATGCAAAAATTACCAGTGCTGTTATCTCTTACTATCCAATGAATAGAGTTGCTGTTCAGGTGGAAAGTTATGGAGAGTGGAGAGTAGGGCAGATGGATGAGAGAACTATAGATAGTATAAATAGTTTTGATGATATCAAGAATGCTAAGATGCTCAGTTATATTGGTGCTCCTACACAGTCCTATCAACTTTCTCAAGGTATATGGAGAACATATAAGTTTTCAAACAATGAGATAGATGTTCTACAAAAGTCTCTTAAACGCCGTGAAGCATACTTTAGAATGGAAGGACCTGAATCTCTTCCACTTGATCGTGCTTCACAGATGATGCAGTGGGATATAGGCTATGGGCAGTTTAGTGGAGGGCTCTCTTATAGACCAAAACTAGATATCTCCTATACTATAGATGATGCAAAATTAGATTTACTCTCATCAAATGAGTTTACGGTAAATCAAGATAATGTCAAAGATACATCACTTCAATCTGGATTTGATAAAAACTCAAATAAACGTTATGCTTGTATAGAATTTGACTTGACAAATCTTCCTGATATGGAAAATACAGTTATCTCTAATGCCTATATAGATATAGAAGCTTGTAAGATAAACTCTAAAAGTACACTGCGTTTTCATATAGAGATGATAGAATCTATAGAGGGTGAACTCAGTTATGAAAAACTTCAAAAGAGAACTATCATCGAGCGAATTGGCTATGATGTGAGTATCTCAGAACTCAATGAGACTCCAAAACAGCGTTTTGTATTTGATAGATATGCAATTAATGAAATGATAGAGATGTCAAAACAGACAAGAAAGGTGATGTTTGTTATCTCAGCTTCTTCGCAAAGTGGTAAAGCAAAAAGTGAGGGTGTCAACTGGTTAGATGATAAAAGGGTAAAACGTCCATCACTTACACTCAACTATATTAAAAAACGTCGTAATGCTCCAGCAAAAGTCACTAACCTAAAGCATACAGTAGAAAATAGCATAGTGAAGTTATCTTGGGATGCACCTAAGGATGATGGCTTTGCTGGTGTTATAGTGGTGAAAAATCCATTTAGAGTTCCATGTACACCTTATGATGGTCAAAAGCTTTATGGTGGAAGTGATAGCTATACTTATGACAACTTTGGAGATAAAGAGATTCATAAGTACTATGCCGTTTTTTCTTATGATGATGTTCCTAACTTCTCAGAACCTGAGTTTATAGAAATTAACATATAACTTACAAAGCCTCAAAAAATTCAAACAATCCCCTAAACCAGGGGATTTTCTCCAAAACAAAGTAATCCAAAAGTACAGAAAGAATAAAAAAACCAAAGAAAACAAACATTCTTTCAAACTTCCAAACACTTTAAGCAAACTCTAAGCACCACTCCCCTATAATTCCCATCCACAAACAGAGAGACCTTGTTTAAAAGGCCTAGAGAGACTTCGAGTTGAA
>JALWTK010000189.1 GCA_027082875.1 Sulfurimonas sp.
GAAAGAGAGAAACGTAGTGCTCCTGCATCTTTATAATCCATGAAGTCTACTTTTGCTTCACAGTACTTACAATATCTTTTTTTATATTTTCTTTTTTCTGCCATGGTATTTCCTTTTGTTATCTATTTGTCTAAAACGGAATTTCGTCTTCATCTATATCAATCGTTGGGATTGATTCTGCACTTGGCATTTGGCGACTCTGCTGCTGAGCTGCTTGGTTATTGTAACTAGGCTGTTGCTTTTGTTGGTAACCTTGCTGCTGTGCTGGTTGCTGATAACTTTGCTGTTGTTGCTGAGGCTGTTGGTAACTTTGACCTTGACCTTGCGTTGGAGCATTGTATCCGCCACCTTGTGGTGCACTATCCATTGGAGCACCTGCAGGAGGAGTGTATCCACCTTCGTTGCCACCTTTAGAATCAAGCATTTGCATAGTCTCTGCTGTTACAGAGTGTTTAGAACGTTTTTGTCCATTTTGGTCAACCCATTGATCAAAGTTTAATCTACCTTCTACTAGGATTTTACTCCCTTTTCGTAGGTATTGGTTAGCAACTTCAGCACTTCTTCCGAAAAATGTAATATCTACAAAACATACTTCCTCTTTCTTTTCACCATTACTAGTGAACTTACGGCTAGTAGCGATTGCAGTTTTTGCAATTCCCATACCACCTTGAGAGTATCTAAGTTCGATATCGCGTGTGAGGTTACCAACTAAAATTATTTTATTGAACATGAATTTTCCTTAAGTTGTTTAGTCTAGGACTATTACTCAGCTGCTGCTTCAGTAGCTACTGGAGCTTCTGTTTCTACTGCTGGCGTTTCAGTTGGAGCTTCTACTGCTGGAGTCTCAACCGCTGGTGTTTCAACTTTTGGTGCTTCTGCAGCTTTTTTAGCTTTTTCAACCATTCCGTTAAATGCAGCTTTTTCACGATTAGTATCGTATTTAATAGTTACAAAACGAAGTAAATCTTCGTTAATACGGAAACGTCTTTCAATTTCAGAAATTGCTGATGGAGCAATTGATGAATAGATAACATGGTAGTAACCACGCTCGTTTTTTTCAATTGGGTAAGCTAATTTTCTCATTCCCATTGGACTTGTAGCAGCGATTTCGCCACCGTTTGAAG
Organism: Sulfurimonas sp.; assembly: GCA_027082875.1. Lineage (GTDB taxonomy): Bacteria > Campylobacterota > Campylobacteria > Campylobacterales > Sulfurimonadaceae > Sulfurimonas. The sequence goes on from JALWTK010000189.1 coordinate 1,125, forward strand.
TGATTACTTCTTCGATAGCTTTAACGCTAGCTTGAATCTCTTCTGCTGTTAATGTAGGTTTTACGATTACTAAGTTTTCGTAGTTTCTCATATAGTATGATCTCCTCTTGGTATATGCCTTAATGGCGTTTGTTTCCCCCTCGGATCTAACACATAAGTGCTTCGTATATAACATCACAATTGATATTACAAAGAGAAAGGAACCGGGATTATATCCAAAATTTACTTAAAGTGCTATTACTAAATAGACTCTTGCGTTTATGACATCTATTTCACCTGCAAGTTCTGCTTCAAATAGGCGAGAAGGGAAACGTGCGAGGGCATCTTCGTATGTTGGATTCGCTCTACAGAAAATATGAAAATCATCTTCTAGTTTTTCCTCTTGTGTGACAGAGGCGAACTCTTTTACAAATAGATCAATATCATAAATAGCTTCCGCTTTTTTTTCTTGAAGAAGTTTGTTCGTAGCCTCACTCTCTCCTATACGATGAGCAAGAACATAGATCTTTTTACCCATCTTTTGAGCATACTCTACACTTCTCATACTTCCAGAGTTTAAGTCTGCATAACTTACTACTAGCACATCACCAAGAGCAACTACAAGCTCATTTCTAAGAACAAAGTTATATCTTGTCGAGGGTGATGCTGGAGGAAACTGGCTAAGTACTAAACCCTTGTTCTCTACCTCTTCTATAAGGTTCGCGTTTATAGCAGGATAGTGTTTGTCTATACCTGTGCCTGCAACGACTATGGTGTTGGAAGTTCCCGCTGCTTTATGTGCAATAGCATCCACCCCAATAGCTCCACCACTAACGATGCAGATTCCAGCATGTGAGAGCTTTTGTGCAAGTTCTTGTGTCTTTTGTCTGGCATATTGATTTGGTTTTCTACTTCCTATGATTGAAATTTTCTTTTTGTTTAAGAGAGATATATTGCCTTTGAAGTAGAGCTCTTTAGGGTACTTTTTCATAGAATCAAGTTCTTGTATATGAAAGTTTACCTGCTCTATCATTAGACTTATCTTATCTTATTTATGAGTACTAGATCAACCTCTTTAAGAAGTTTCTTTGACTCATAGAGTGCTTGGAGTGTATTTTTATGTGGGTGCCCTATGGCTATAGCACTTCCATGTATTTTGGCAACCTTTATAGCTTGTTTTATCTGCTTGAGCACATAAGGCTTGTCCATATGGTGGTCTAAAAAGACATCTCTTGAGAGATATTTAAGTCCAAAATTTTTGAGGACTTTAGGTGCCTTCGTTTTGGCTGTTGTTCTACTGTCTATAAAGTAGATATTGTTTTTCTTCAAAGCAAAGATAAGTCTATTCATCGCTATTTCATTTGCTGTAAATTTACTTCCTGTATGGTTATTAATATAATGCACTCTAGGAAATAGCTTTTTAATATCAGCTATGCGCTTTGAGATAACTTTTTGAGAATCATGTATGCGAAGAGTATGTGGTTCTTCTGCACTCCAGTTCATAGCCTCCATAGGAAGGTGAACCATATAAAAAGGTTCTTTTGCTGCAAGTCTTGGAGTATTTGGACGTCCTGCACTTGGTGGTAAGAAAGACATAGTTAGAGGTAAATGTAGACTTTTTATGGCATTTACCTGTGACTTTGTGCCTACATCATCTATGATTATAGCAAGTTTTGGTTTTGAACTGGTGAGTTTTTTCTCGCGTTTTGCCATCTTTGGTACATGAGCGAGTGAGCCTCCATCGATCTCATGAGAAGCTGAAACATATACTGTGGCTTTTTTCTTTTTTGTCTCTTTTTCGAGAACCTCTTTAAGGCGATTCTTTACATCTGGAGTTTTCTTTGGTTTTATTTTAGCTTTTTGATCTAGTTCTTGGAGTAGTGCAAGGTTTTTCTTTTTTTCTTTTTGTACATATTTCCCAGCATCCTCTGTTGCATTGTCATAACCTATATAGTAGCCCACAAGAAGTGAACTTAGGATAATAGCAATAATAGCTAATGTCCATGCAATATATGTTAATAGTTTTGAACTATTTTTCGCTTTCGTCTGTTTCTTTTTTTTAGGCATTACTTTAATCTTTCTCTGAATTTTTGAAACTATACCCTCTTAAATATTAATTTTTGATTTTTATTGCATCATGCCATATTTTTTGAAAATGTAGTTTAGTTATATAAGGTTGTTTTTAATCTAATTAAGATAAACTCTTCTTATTAAACAACAGGAAAAAATAATTTTGTTAAATATAATAAAAAAACTATTTATCGGTACTAATGAAGAGAAGCATGAGAGAGGAAAGTTCATACTCTCTCATGATATAAATTATGTTGATGGTCCTTCTTTTAAAAATATCACAGAAGCAATAGAAGCTACAAAGGGAAAAGTTTTTTATATTCACGAAAGAACAGCACTTGAAATAGTATGCTTAGGAAAATGGAAAGATTACATTCTCCAAAAATAGTCTAAATACCGGCTACCAACTCTTCATTCACTTTCCAAAATTCATTTCTTTCATCATCCTGAACACTCTCTAAACGCATTAAATAGTACTCTTGATGTACCTCTTTAGCTCCTAGACTTATAAGATGTTCTGTCGGCACCTGACAATCTACAAAGTCATATCCCCATACTTTTAAATGCTCTATGAGTACAGCAAATGCAGCTTTAGAAGCATCACTCACATGAGCAAACATCGACTCGCCACAAAAGACTCCACCTATGCTAAGCCCATAAAGCCCGCCAACAAGTTTTTCATCTTGGTAAGCTTCTATGGAGTGAGCGATTCCCATACCGTGGAGTACCTCAAAGGACTCTATGAGCTCTTCATGTAGCCATGTTCCATCTTGCCCCTCTCTTGGAGTAGAAGCACATTTCTCTAAAACACCACGAAAATCTGAGTCAAATTTAAAAGTGAAGTGTTTTATCCGTTTTTTTAGAGAGCGTCGAAGTTTAAAGTCTTTTAGTTCTAGCATAAGCCTAGGATTTGGTGACCACCAAAGTAGGGGTTCATCTTCTTGATTCCATGGAAAGATACCATTTTTGTAGGCTTTAAGAAGTCTGGTAGGATTAAGATCTCCACCCCAAGCGACTATACCCTCTGCACTCGCCTCTGTAGGATGAGGAAAATCTGTAGAGTATTTATTTAACTGTGGTATCTGCACTAAAGTTCTTTAAACTCGAGATCTAGAGCATCATCGACTATAGTAACTACTACACTACCACCATTTTGAAGGGCACCAAAGAGTATCTCATCGCTGAGTTTATCTGTGATATTGTTTTGAATATAGCGTTTAAGAGGTCTTGCCCCCATCTCTCTTGCGTAGGCAGTTGTCGCGATGAAAACTACTGAATCTTCACTTATCTCTACACTTATCTTTTTGTCTGAAAGCTCTGCATTTAACTCTCGGATAAACTTACTAACAATACCCTCAACAGTTTTTTCACCAAGCTGTTCAAACTCGACAATAGCATCAAGCCTATTTCTAAACTCTGGAGTAAAGAAAGACTTCATCTCCTCATTTTTTGAGATAGATTCATCTTTGTTAAATCCCATAACATTGCGAGCAGTCGCTCCAATATTTGAGGTCATAATGAGTATAACATTTTGAAAGTTTGCTTTGTATCCGTTGTTGTCTGTAAGTGTCGCACTATCCATTATCTGCAAAAGAATGTTTACTAAGTCTGGATGAGCTTTTTCTATCTCATCTAAAAGAAGGACAGAGTAGGGGTGCTTTTTTACAGCTTCAGTAAGCAGTCCACCCTGCTCATAGCCAACATAACCAGGAGGAGCTCCGACTAAACGAGAGAGGGCATGTTTCTCCATATACTCACTCATGTCGAAACGCTCAAAGTGAATACCAAGAGTATCACTTAGAGCAATAGCAAGTTCCGTTTTACCAACACCAGTAGGTCCAGAAAAAAGAAAAGAAGCGATAGGTTTGCCCTCTGGTGTAAGTCCAGCTTTTGAGATTTTTATAGCTTTACTAACAGTTGTAACTGCTGAGTCTTGACCGATAACTCTGCGTTTGAGGTCATCTTCTAGTGTTGCTAGTGTTGAGAGCTCATTTTCTTGCATATTTGTGTTTGAAATACCTACTATACCTGTGATGGTTTTGAGTATATCTTTTGCACCGACTTTGACTCTCTTGTTTTTACGAAGGTGAAAAGAAGCGGCAGTCTCATCTATGAGGTCTATCGCCTTATCAGGTAAAAACCTATCTGTGATGTATCTACTAGATAAGTCCACAGCAGACTGAAGTGCTTTGTTAGTGTACTTCACACCGTGATGCTTTTCATACTTCTTTTGTAGACCTTTGAGTATAAGGTAAGAGGTCTCTTTTGAAGGTTCAGTGATGTCTACTTTTGAGAAACGTCGAGAGAGTGCCTTGTCTTTTTCAAAACCATTTCTATACTCTGCAAAAGTAGTTGCACCCATACACTTCAGTTCGCCAGAAGCAAGGGCAGGTTTAAGCTGGTTGGCTGCATCCATAGTCCCGCTTGTGCTGCCTGCACCTATGAGAGTATGTATCTCATCTATAAAGAGGATGGTGTTTGGCTCAGCCTTGAGCTCATCCATCACACCCTTGAGCCGTTTCTCAAAGTCTCCACGGTATTTTGTTCCTGCGAGAAGGGCACTAAGGTCTAGGGCATAAAGCTTTGAGTCTTTGATAATTTTTGGTACTTTATTTGCCGCGATGTTAAGAGCTAGACCTTCAGCTATAGCAGTTTTACCAACGCCAGGTTCTCCTACTAAGATAGGGTTGTTTTTCTTACGGCGACAGAGTATTTGTGTAACTCTTTGTATCTCGTGATCTCTTCCTATTACTGGGTCTATTTTTCCCTCTTTTGCCTTGGCAATAAGGTCGATAGAGTACTTTTCTAAGTAAGATTCTGAATGGCTCTGCTCGGGCTCTGACTCTTGGTTATGTGAGATGATTTCAAGTATATCTAAACGCGAAATACCATACTGTGCTAAAAGCATATAAGAAAAAGTATTTTCCTCTTCATAGAGTGCTGCTAAGAGATCACCTACATGTGCATTTGTCTGTTGTGCAGACTGAATGTGTCTTACCATGTTGTCTATCAAACGCGAGAGTGCTACACTCTCATAAGGTTCTTGCTCTACATTTTGAGGGAGGGCATCGATGTTGCTTATGATGTAAGTCGAGAGTTCTTCTTTCATCTGTGCAACATTTCCACCACATGCTTCAATGATACTAGCACCTTCACTAGAGCCCAAAAGATGATAAAAAACATGCTCGATGGTAAGATACTCATGGCGAAGCTCTTTTGCAAAACGGATAGACTTTTGAAAAATGTCGTTAAGTTCTGGACTTATCATCTACTCTTCCTCCATAGTTGCTTTGAGTGGGAAACCACTATCTTTAGCATGTCTCTGTACTTGCATCACTTTAGTTTCTGCTATCTCATGGGAGTAAACACCACAAAGACCTCTGTCTTTTTTATGAATCTCAAGCATAATCTTTTCAGCCTCTTCAAAACTCTTATGAAAGAGGGATATCAATATATCTACCACAAAGTCCATAGAAGTGTAGTCATCATTTAGAAGATAAACCTTATACTTTTTAGGGTGTTGTAGCATTGTCTCATCAAAGAGTTCTGTAGAAATATCTGTTTGCATCTCTTCTACTTCGCTGCGTTTATAAAGTCGGCAATGATATCTTGAGGGTTTTCTAAACCAATAGAGATACGGATTAGTCCATCAGTGATACCTAAAAACTTACGAGTTGCTGCATCAAAATCACTATATATAGTAGAAGCCATGTGGAGTGCTAAGGTACGAGAGTCTCCGATGTTGGCTGTGATAGTCGCAAGTTTTGTACTGTTGATGAACTTGTAAGCTGCCTGAGTTGAACCCATATCTATAGTAAGAAGTGTTCCACAACCATTTGAGAAGTCACTCTTGTATCTCTCATGATGTGGATGTGACTCTAGGCAAGGGTGGTTGATGTTGAGACCGGCTTTGTCTAAAGCCTTTGCAATAGTCTCTACACTTTGAACTATACGAGGAAGTCTTAGTGGCAGTGTTTCTAGACCTAAAAGAGTTTGATAAGATGCTGTCGCGTTTGCACTCATACCAAAGTCACGAAGTGCTCGCTTTTTAGCATTTGGGATAAGTGCCATTTTTTTAGTACCCTTTATGAACTTGTGTAAAAAGGAATATCTCTCACCTTTGAACTTATCATCACCATCATTTATAGCACGAAAAACTGCACAACCACCAAGTGCTGAAGCATTTCCTGAGATAATTTTTGTTGTAGAGTAGACCACTATATCAGCACCTAATCTTAGAGGAGAGATAGAGAGAGGAGTGATAGTGTTATCTACTACAAGAGCAACTCCAGCTTCATTGGCAATATTTGCAATGGCTTTTATGTTCGGTAGTCTCATGTTAGGGTTACCAACACTCTCTAGGAAGATGATTTTTGTCTTGTCGCTGATAGCATTTTTTATCTCGGCTAATTCATCTACATCAAAAAAGTGTGTAGTGATTCCAAAACGCTTGAGTGTTTCGTTAAAGAGTGAGTAGGTTCCACCAAAAAGTCCACCTATACTGATGATTTCATCGCCATTAGAGAGCAGAGACATAGTAGCAAGAGTTGTCGCACCCATTCCAGAGCTTGTAGCAACTGCTCCAACACCACCATCCATCTCTGCGAGAATAGACTCTAATCTTGCAGTGGTAGGGTTTCCCATGCGGGAGTAAAGAGGTTTTTTTACACTTCCATCAAATATCCCCTCTGCAGTCTGCGCATCGCCATAAGCAAAGGCAGCAGACCCAGTGATAACAGGAGAGATAGCTCCCTCTTTATTTCCAACACTCTGGACAAATTTAGTACAGTATTCTTCAAAATTGTTCATAATTTTTAGACCCTTAGTTATAATGAGATAAATTATAGCAAAGTTGAGATAATAGTATTCCCATATACTTTAATTATGCTAGAATTCTAAAGATATAAAATATTAGGAAAATTTGATGGAAAACAAAACAGCTTTAGAAACACTTGGCGATAGAGTATCGGATATACTTCAAAAGTATCACTCACTTAAAGGTGAGAACGAAATGATGAGAAACGAACTTTTAACACTCAAAGCAGAAAAAGAGCTTAAAGATCAAGAGATAGAAAAACTCAACGAAGATAACGCGATGAAAGATCTTGAGATAGAAGAGATAGTAAGTAAAATAGAAAGTATCCTAGGCTAGTCATTTAGATGAGTAAAAAAATAGGATTATATATTGGAGGCCGCAGATTTGATGTCGATGTCGATGATGAGTTTGCAAAATTTTTAGAAGTTCAAATGGAAAAAGATTTTAACATAGAAGGCAATAACGAACTCAAGCTCGTGATGCAAGCATATGTAAGAAAAACTTATGAACTTTACAAGCAAGAAGAAAAAATCGCAGAGATTGTAAAAAAATTAGAGCAATAAGTTAGACTTTAGGATAATATAAGTTTAACTAGCTATAATTTCATCCTCTTAATAGAGAAATGGTGTGCGCTCGTAGCTCAGCTGGATAGAGCACTGGTTTGCGGTACCAGCGGTCACACGTTCGAATCGTGTCGGGCGCACCATAATTCAACCCTTACAAACCACCTCCACAACGACATTCCAACCTTTAAGCGATACTTATGAGACACTTGATAATCTCCGGAAATTTGAGACACAATTACACCGCCTAAACCTATACAATTCTAAGTATTTGATACTCCGAAACGGCATATATTACTTTATTTTACGAGTGGGTAATAAAGTTACACGAAAAAGCCTTAATACTGATAATTTAACACTTGCTGTAATCTTGAAACTTTATATCCTCCAACACTTACAGAGTCTACAACTTACTCCTGCTACTCTTTATTATACATTCTTCAGTCCGAAAAATGCCGAAATACTAAAAGATTTTAAGATTGATACACTCTTGCACGATGTTGAGAATAGTGTTAAGAGAGCATTGAATATTGAGCATAAAGTTATTGATACACCGCAACAAGAGAAAAATAGATTAAGCACTTTTGCTGATGAGTTTATAGCAGATAAGAAACAATTAGGTACGAGTGAAAAAACTATTGTTAAGTATAAGCAAGCGATAGAATATTTAGAGTTGTATTTTGGTTCTGCTATTGATTTAGGAGAGATTAACTATAAGGCTGTAAATACCTTTAAGAGTTTTTTGTTTAAGTTACCCCAACGGTGGAAAAATAAGAGAGATATAAACAAGAGTAACCTAAAAAAAATGGTGGAGAAAAATAGTCCAGTATTGGAACGATACGAGCGATTAAATATTAATACAGTGCTTGAGATACTGAAACGATGTAAAGCAGTGTTTGAGTATTTTTTGATGAACGAATATATTAACAAGAACTACTTTACCAACTTAGATGTAACAAGGTATAAGAAACGAGGGAAACGAGAGTTTAAGCACGATGAGTTTAAGTCGTTGCTACGATACTGTAACGATAAAGAACTGCAAGAGGAGTATAACTTTTTTCTTTTTCTGCTGATGAGTGGGCTGAGGAGAGGAGAGGCACTGAGTATTCCTATTAAGAATATTGAAATAGAAAAATACACCATTGAAATTATGGGAACTAAAACTGATGCAGCACACCGGATCGGAGTGATACATAAAGATTGTGAGCCGATTATCAGAGAACAGATGAAAAATAAAAGTGAGAGTGATTATCTGTTTTTTAACCGTGAGGCTATTGAGATACGAGATAAACCACTCCACCGTGATAAGAGTGATGAGGAGAAACAAGTAATATTAGAACAACGAATTGGAATACGGCTTAATAAGCATATAAAGGCGGTTATAGGGGCTGAGAGTAAAAAGGAGATTGATATACACTCGTTGAGGAAAAATTATGCCCAGTGCCTTTATATGGTTAATGAACTTAAAGATACTGAGTTAAAAACATTAATTGGGCATTCAACGAGTAAAGATGTTACGGATACACATTATTTACGAGGGAAACGAGATAGTGCTGTGTTAAAGAGAAAAATAGATTTAGCAGATTTTGGAGAGTTTTTTTTGTCTGAGTGTGCTGAAAAATCTTAAAGAAATAACAGAGCGTAACGATTTTGTGAGAGGTGGAAATGGGGTGTAACTTTTTGCACTTGAAATTGTCTACGCGAAAAACACCCCTACAATTTGAACACGATTAAGAGAGAAACACACCCCATTATTTAACCCAGTGCCATAAATACTTATGAGTAAAAAAAACACCATAAGGAAAAAAATGATGGAACTGCAAGAACTAATACACGAGATTAAAAAGTCCGGGAAATACACTAAGAACAATAGTTACACGAAACTAATTAATGCCCTTCGTAAAGATAAACAACTGAGAACGAAACTACTCAATGCCATTGATAAACGGTTAAACGAGAACTTGACAATTAAAGAAATTGGGCTGCTATTATAGTTACTACTCCCCACTATTA
>JALWTK010000190.1 GCA_027082875.1 Sulfurimonas sp.
TCTCTCCCTATGCACAAGAGTCTCGTAAACACTTTAAAAAACTCGTAGCTTCCAAACAAATTGAACTCAAAAATGCTTCTGAAGACTTAGATAAGCAGATTATGTTTTATAAGTGGTTTGCACTTATCTCTGGGCTAGGTGTAAGTTTACTTATGCTTATTATTGCTGTTCTGATCAGAAACTCTATCACAAAAGGTATCTCAACATTCACAAGCCTTATCTCTAAAACAGCACAAGGAGACTTTACAGAGAAACATGCAGTTATATCTGAACACACAGAACTTGGCATCATGGGGACAAGTCTCAACTCTCTTCTTGATTCTGTGCAAACTCTTATGCATGAAATCCACTCAAGTATTACTGCCGCTTCACAAGGAAACTTTGATCGACGTATCTCTTCAGAAGGTCTTAAGGGAGAGTTTATTGTAGCTATAGACAGTGTTGCAAATACTATTGACTTTATGCAAGAGCAGTATGATAAGGCACTACATGACTCTTTTAATGCACGACTTAGTGAAAGAAGCATTAATGTATCTGAGTCCCTTACTGTTATTCAAAATAATCTCAAGTCAAACATTAACAACCTTAAAGAGATAACAAGTGCTACCCAATCAGCGGCAGAGCTCTCAACAAGTTCACGAGAAAACATTAATGAAGCTGTTTCTGAACTTCATACACTGAACGAACAAGTAGCTATAAATAATACAAGTATCGAAGAACTAGCAAGTCAGACAAATAACATCACATCAGTGATTGAGCTGATTACTGACATCGCTGATCAGACTAATCTGCTTGCCCTCAATGCTGCCATAGAAGCAGCTCGTGCAGGTGAGCATGGTCGTGGTTTTGCTGTTGTTGCGGATGAAGTTCGTAAACTCGCAGAACGTACACATAAGGCGACAAGTGAAATCTCGGTAAGTATCAAGTCCCTCCAACAAGGTATGAACGAGATTCAAACAAGTTCTGATGATATGAAAGCTACAGTGGATGAAACAACACAAAAGATAGAAAACTTTGAAGGTACACTTATTGAGCTGAGTGACGGTTCAAATGCTATTGTTGATAGTTCATATCAGATGGAGAACAGTGTATTTATTGTACTTGCTAAGATTGACCATATTCTCTACAAGTCACGTGCATATAACTCACTTATGTCACTACAACCACTTCTTAAGGCTGTAGATGCTCACCACTGTAACCTTGGTGTCTGGTATGATGGAGAGGGAAAAACAAGATTTTCAGATACATCTTCATACTCTAAGATTGCAACCCCACACACAATAGTTCACAAAAATGCAAATAATAACCTTGGATTCCTTTCAGGAGACAAGCTTCATTCTGTGCTTACAAATGCTGAAACTATTATTCATAATTTTGATGAGATGGAAAAAGCAAGTGAAGAGCTTTTTATACTTATGGACAATATGTTAGCTGAGACAAAATAACTCATCTAAATTTTTACTAAAAATAGTTTTTAAGACAAAGAAGATATAATTACCCTTATTATACAGTAAGGGTAATTTATGCATTTTCTCAAACTTTTAAAAACACTTAACTCTGCACAATCCTCTTGGCAGATATCTTTAGCTATAGTTTTAGCACTTATAAGTGGTTTTTTACCACTTGCTACTCCTCTGAGTTTAGTCATACTTTTTATAGCATTTGGGATTAACATTCCTCTTGGTGTTTACTTCTTTCTCACTGTTTTCTTTGGTGGAGTTGCATTAGTTCTTGATCCTATTTTTGCAGCTATTGGACTTAGTGTACTTAGTGCTCCTGCACTAGAGAATATCTTTACAGCGATGTATAACTATACTCCAACTCTCTGGACTTCATACAATTACACTATATTGATGGGAAGTCTTGTACTCTCTCTTCCTTTAGCACTTACACTGTTCCCTATTCTTACAAAGATCATAGATAAGTACCGTGATGTTTTAGAGGCAAAGTTCAAAGAGTCAAGATTTTTTTCATGGCTCAACCCGTATACAGAGGATAAGCTCAAAGCAAAACCGGGTCTTGTGCGTTTATGGGCAGCTGGACTTTTCACTGGCATTGTAGCAGGAATTATTGCTCTTTTTCTTCTACTCTTAGATCCTGCTATAAAGTATGCACTTGAGCTATCCCTCTCCAAGGCAACACAGAGAATTGTACAGATAGACTCGGTCACAAGTACCCTTCTCGATGCAAAATTCAAGATACAAAACATCTCTTTTCTCTCCAATAAAAAGGGTAATAATGACATTAACATCGACACTATTTTACTCAAACTTAATGTCGACCACCTTCTAGAGAAGAAGCTTGACTTTGAGATCATCTCTTTTGGAAATATTCGTCTAAAAAAAAATATAGCACAAAAACAAGAAGAACCAAAAAAAGAAACGGAGACTCAAGAAGAAACTGCACATATAAATAACTCCTTTGAAACACCAAAACTTCCAAAAGCAAAGGACCTCATAGCCAAAGAGGGGCTCAAATCTATTACAGCAGCAAAAGAGATCAAAGAAAATGTAACTCAAATAACACAAAAGTGGAAAGATCTTGGAGTAGGATCAGAACAAAGAAAAAAGATAAATTCACTCAAGGTAGAGACAAAAGCCCTCATCAAAAAAGCAAAGAAAATAAAAAATTTAGCTGAAATAACAGATATACTAGAGAGAGCTCAAAAGCTAAAAAAAGAAGCAAAAAGTTTCAATAGTGAAATAACTCAACTTAAAAAAGAGTATAAAGAAGATAAAAAGCTTCTTACAAAATATGCAAAAGAGATAAAAACACTCCCAGTTCAAGACTATAAACATCTCCTCTCTAAGTACTCCTTAGATAACAATGGAGCTTTAAATATTGTAGGCACTTACTTTTCATCCTCTTTAGAGAAGTATCTTCGCATAGGTGAAGAGTATTATAACTATCTCAAGCCCTATATTTCAGATGATAATGAAAAGGAAGAAGTACCTCAAGAGAGAATGCAAGGAGAGTGGATCCACTTTGCAAGTACAAATCCGTACCCTACTTTTGTGATACGAAAACTCGATGCAAACATCATCAAAGATGATAAAAATTACAAGCTAAATATAAAAGATATCTCTAATGACCAAAAGCTTTATAAAAAACCTATCACAGGGAGACTTACAAGTAAAAGTGATGCCTACAAAAGCTTCCTTATAAACTTCGAGCATAACACTCTTCAAGCAGATACACTTACAAAACTTGAGTCTAAAATAGATGGCTACAAGCTAAACTCACTCCAGGCTACACAAAAATTCTCTATAGATAGTGCTTTAGTCAGAGAAGAAGGATCTATAAAGATCACAAACTACAAAGATCTACAAGCAAATATTTCAGCACTTTTTACAAAGACAGATCTACTATATATAGGCAACTCGCGTACAGATAAAGCTGTACAGAGTATTCTCTCTGGTATTCACACCTTTATGGTTGTAAGTTCTGTAGGAGGTACACTCAAAGAACCGAAAATTTCTCTGCACTCAGACATAGATAAAAAGCTCAAACAAGGACTCAACAAACAACTCAAAAAAGAGGTACAAAAGTATAAAAAAGAGCTAAAAGTTGCTATCAATCGTGAGTTTAAAAAACAGGTAGGGTCTCTTAACTTAGGTCAGTTTGCAGATATAGAAAAACTCCTCAACACCAATGCCAAAGAGGGTTTATCTCTACAGAATCTTATCAAGAAAAACATCTCTAAAGATGCTATGCAAAAACAGCTAGGTTCAAAAACTCTTGAGAAATTCACAAAAGGCTTAAAACTTTTTTAGAATAGTTTTTTATGAGGGGTTCTATTCCCAGTCATCATACTTCGCATTAGCATGCTTATCTTTTTTATAGCGTTTGGCATTCTTTGACTTATCGAGTTGATTGGAACCATGTAGAAGTTCTTCTTTAATATTATCTATATCTTCCTCAGAATCTTTATAGCTTATCATCTTTTTTACAAGTATTTGCAGGTCTTTTAACTCACCCTTATAGAGATCTATCTCCTCTATGCGGTTAAGAAGTTTGAGAGAGTTCTCTATCTTCTTGTTGAAACCTTTATGAGTCAACTTTCCTGTATTCATAAGATAGGAGATCATGCCCTTATGAAAACGTTCAAGAGCTCGTATATATCGAAGTCTATTTGCATTGTTTATCGCTTTTTGAGATGCTGCCATTTTTAGCCTATTATTTTATTGTTGCTATAATTATACACTTTATTTTTGGAGAACAGATTGAAAAAAATCCTTTTACTACTAACACTACTGAGTGTAGTCCTCTTTGGCGAGGTAACAAACACCTATATAACACAAAAGATACTAGACTCTGATCTTCCTATAGTTGATGTAAGAACTGTGGGAGAGTGGAAAGAGACTGGACTCCTTAAAAATGCCATCCCTATTGAGTTTTTTAATGCTCAAGGCAAATATGACATCAATAAGTTTTTAAAAGAGCTCAACGCCAAGGTAGATACGACAAAACCCTTCGCTATCATCTGTCATACAGGAAGTAGAACTTCCATGATCGCACCATGGATGTCAAAAGAGCTTAACTACAAAGTTGTCAATCTTCAAGGTGGCATGGAGTATGCCACTCATGGTCTTAAAATGAAAACTTATCCATACAAGCCATAAACAGTAACCTTAATGCCCTCATTTTTAAAATTTTTCTTCTACCTTACACTGCGAATAGTCATCACTTTAGCAGTGCTAGGATTCATAATTTTTTTACTCTGGGGGATTCTCTATCTTCTGCTTATAAACTAGCAACTACAAGCGAAACTTCTGTATACTTCTAATATGAAAATATACAAACGTGAAACACAAACCCCCACACATAAAATAGTGCGTCTCAACTGCGAAGAACATAGTGACTTAGAGTATGTAGGTGACTTGAGTGATGAAGAAGTGCTAGAGCTTTTTCACTCCCTTAGTGAAGATATAGATAAGGAGAAGAACCTCAAACTGTTAAAATACTATGGGTATCTGCACCTTCTTATAAAAAAAGACACTCACTAAGCTCTTACACAAGTCTTAGTGCTTTAGCACTAAGACTTTAATAAAAGTAAATACTAAAGTTATACTTATAAATACAACTTTATAGCGATATCACTTCTTGTTACTTAGGTGATGCTACTGTACTAACAGATTTAGCATAATCATAATCACTAAATACTGGTTGCTTTGTACGTACACCATCAGCTGTTACACTAGTGATATCAGTTGTTGAAGTAAACTTCAATGTAATAGTTTTATGATCAGGACTTAATTTTGCTTCTGTTCTTGTCGCATTTGTCGTATTATCACCATTTGTAATAACATCTGCTGCACCTGCAATTACTGCTTCAAAGTATGCTGAAACTTCACCATTTGTTGCTGGAGCTGTAGCACTATCATAGATAATACGAGAACCATCCGTCTCTTCTGCACCTGTATTAAGGTTAGCTAGATAAAAAATATCTGATGATTGAGATACACGAACCGGCTGATCATATGTCCAGACTACTGTCTGCTGTTTCGATGTTGTGTCATCTGCAACTTTAAAGTTTGTATTATCAGTACTAAATGTTGGTGTTACCTTTGTTAACTTGTTAACAATTGCAAATGCTGGTGTGGCTACGTCACGAGTTGTGTTTGCAGCATATGTATTCCAAGTGTTTCCATGAGTATCTGGAACATCAGATGTACTCAAGACTAAGTGTGCTAGTTTATGATCTGAAAGGGCATTAACTCCATAGATATCTGTATCATATGCATATGTTGCTAAATTCCAATTAGTTGAATTATTTAAGAATGGAGTATTTTTAAAGTCAAATGCAGATTTAGCAATAGTAAGAGTATTACCTGCAACGGACCATGTTACAACAGGGGCTGTCGCACTATAAGTAGCTGTTTTTGTTGTTGGTGTTGTATCTGAGATAGAGACTGTCATTCCATCTTTTAATGTTACATTTTCATTAAACTCAATAACATAACTTGTACCATTAAAGTATGCTTTTTCAACCATTGGAGGCATTTCATCTAAAACTACTACTTTTGCATTTGTTGCTGAAGTTGCTTTATTGCCTGCAGTATCTTCAATAACATTGGCAAAGTCAATAATCTTTCCATTATCACTATTAGCTAAAACAACAACATCTTCGATATCAAGTGTGATAAGGTCAGAGTTTACTGTACCACCATCTACATTTGATGTTACATCATTATATACTTTAGCATTGCTAAGTGTAGTACTGAAACCTGTTGTTGCTGGTGTGCCCGTAAGATTAACATCCTCAGAGAAAGCAACACCAATAGTTCTATTAAGACGTGTAGTAAATTTATTATATGCTGATGCATCATAGATACCAACATTTTTAGGAATCCAGTTTGTTCCTGTAGATGCATCGATTGTATTATTAACCATTAACTCTTCTTGGAGTGTGTGATCACGTGTTGCACCGGCATTCACATTTTCACCATTTCCATCTAAGTCATCCAAAAGACCTGGATTAACAGAAAGATAAGGTGCCCCAATACTTGTAGTATCACTATTTTGGCTTAGCTCTCCACCATCACCAAACTGAGCTGTAGTTCCACCAGTTTCAACCGTTGGTGTTCCGCTTAGAAAACTTTTTTGTAAAATAGTTGTAGGTGCAACATTATCTACAAGTGTAACTCTCTTTGGCGTTCCAGGGTAACCTAATGAGTCTGTTGGAGTGATAAGAACAACATCTGTTGGAGCAACATTAAATAAAGCGATTTCAACAGACACATTAGCATCTGGAGTAATAATTAGAGGTTGTGTAGTACCATCAAAGTCTTGATCATTTGCACCTAATGATGCAGGAACACCATCATAAGTTAAGGCATCATCTTTACCAGTAATAGCTGGCAATGATTTTGTTGTACCGCTTTTATCTGTAACCGAAATAACATAACTATTTGCATCTGCTGCAGTAAAAGTAATACGTGCTGTATCAGCCACAACAGTTCCGCCACCTAAAGCAGTTGATAAAGCAGTTAATCTCTGTGCAGAGTCTATACCATTATTATCATCATCATCAGAGCTATTTAGTTGATATATTTTACCTGACTCATCCAAAACATCTTTAAAAGCATCACTTAGAGTTTGAAGTTTTTCAAAGTCATTAACACCATGAGTGTCTTCATCTATCTGTGCTTGTGCTGTTGCTGCAGCAGCATTTGTATTCTCTTCGGAGAAGATTTCAAGTTTAACTCTTGTATAGTTTCCTTTTAATTCATCATATCCGATATTAGCATTTAAGCTTAATGGGTTCATTGATGTATCTACTGTATCAGCATTAAGGAAAAGAAGATCTACAAAGTCACCATCAGCAAGTGTATCCGCGATTGTAAAAGTAATTGCATTATCAGCCGTATTAATAGTTGCAGTAAATTCTCGTTTTGTCATCTCCCCATCTTTCCCAGCATAGAGATAAACTGAGTTACCAGCAAGTTCTAGTTTCGAAGGTGTTAAAGTCTCTGAAAAGTTAACAACAAAAGTGTTTCTTGTATCATCATCTAATACTGCACGAGCAACAGTTGGTGCAGAAATAATGTTATTAACAGATACTACAAATGGTGATTGTCCATCTAGTGCGGTAATCTTTTTAGCTACAACATTACCAAGAGTAACAACTGTCTCAGCATCAGAAGAGAACTGGTCTGTTGCACCACCAACATCTACATTATCATACCCTGGAACAAGTAGTTGAAATGTTGAATCAGTTGGAAGTGATGCAAAAGAGAATGAGCCATTAGCATCGGTAGTGAGTGTGTAAGTAGCAACTGCATATGAAGTATCTACACCATTTTGTTTCTGTTCTTGAGCTACATTAGCAGCTGTTCCTCCAGCAAGAAACTCAAACTTTATTGTTGTATTTGCCAATGGTGCTTCTGTATCTGCATCTCTTAATACACCAACTACTGTTGAGTTAGTCTCTGGGAGTACCGCAGTACCTGCTGAAGCAATAAAACCATCAATAAATGTCTTAACACCATTTGTAGTATTTGAATCAGTAGTGATCTGTGCTGCTGGTCTCACTGTAACAGTTGCCCCAACATAGCCTTCTGGAGCAGCAATGGTCACTGAAAGTTGTTGACCAACTTCTGCAGCACTAACCGCTATATCAAAAGCTTGTGTAGCAGGAACATTATTAAAAGTATAAACTCCACCTGCATCTGTAGTTGTAGTTTGACCTGCAAGATAGACTTTAACACCTTTGATAGGATTACCATTGGTATCTTGAACTGTACCAGTTACACTACCTTTAGGATTAGTGATCTGTTGCTCAGTACCACCTGTTTTTGAGGCACTAGTAGCTGTACTACCACAACCAGTCATACTAACAATTAATGCAGTTGCTGCAGCGACAGAAAGCATTTTAGAATTAAATTTCATTTTTTAGAACTCCTATTTTTTATATGATAAATCAATTTTTCAGGAAAAAAAGTCTCCTAAAAAAACATTTAAACATCAATTTCGCGAATGATTCTATCATAAGAAAACAAAAATGAAGATTAATCTAACAAATATAGAAAACATTGATGTAAGTTATTTTTTATTAAAAATACAATACAATTCACTACTTAAATAAATGGAGCAATCATGAACAAAGCATTACACTTGCTTATAGTAACTGCAGCTATTACAACATCAGCGTTGGCAACAAACGGTACACAACTCATTGCAACTACGGCTAAGGCACGTGCAATGGGTGGTGTCGGAGTGGCAACATACATGGGTGCAGGTGCATCTAATAACAATCCGGCACTCTATGCAAAAGAAAATAGTAAAGCAGTTAGTGCTGGTCTAACCCTCTTTTCTCCATCAGTAACCTACCAAGATATAGGTGATCAAGACACTTCTAACTATGGTAGCTCTATCATGCCAGACATCGGTTATGCACAAAAGATCAATGACGATATGGCTATAGGTATTGGATTTAACTCTGTTGCTGGTTCTGGTGTTGACTATTCGGCTTCAGGAAAATCTGCTGCTAGCGGTGTGAACACTGAGCTAAAGATCGCACAGATCAGTATCCCTTTCTCTTACAATTTTTCCAATCTTGAAGTGAAAGGTCTTGCTCTTGGTATCGCTCCAGTAATTCAGTATTCAGCTCTCTCTACAAACTTTGGTAATGAGTCATCTATGGACTTTGGTGTGAATCTTGGTATGACATACGACCTAGACAATATAACTTTTGGTTTTGTTTATAAAACTGCGATATCAAGTGACTATGGTAATGCAATGAAAGATCTTCAGGGAAATAACACCTCTTTAAGCAATCCATCTACTTTAGGACTAGGACTTGACTACAGCATGAGTGATGCAACTACAATTGCTTTTGACTATAAGTATCTTGCTTATGGCAGTGCGTCAGGTTACAGCGACTATGGCTGGGCTAGCCAGAGTGTATTTGCCTTAGGTGCAGAGCATAAAATGGATACTTTAGCACTACGTATAGGTTTTAACTATGGTTCTAGCATTATCGATGGTGCTTCTACAAATGAAACTATTGCTACATATATCGCTTTCCCAGCTTTAACAGCAGCACATTTTACAATTGGTGGCGGTTATGACCTTAAAGAGTATGGTATTATCGATGCTGCTTTTGTTTATGGTATGAGTTTCTCTGATACCTATACTTATGAAGATGCTAATGGTCTTCCAATACTTGTTGAAGCGACTAATAACCAGTCATCTTTAACAGTAGACTACACTTACGCTTTCTAAACAATCACTCTATCTAAAACAGCCGAGGCACCTCGGTCTGTTCCTTCATTTTATTTTTCTTAAAGAAGAGACTTTATAACATTGCTTACACCTTGATGTAAGTTATAGTTTGAGATAGGAAAATCTAGTAGCTCATCTTCTAGGTTTACCGTATAGTGTGCTAAATAATCACCTAGGAGTGTTAAGTCTATTTGCTCATACTTTGCACAGGCATCAGCATCTAGCTGTGTTCTCTCCAACTTTCCTGAATCATTTGACCTTTGTATCGTAAACGCGAGAGTTTTCAGGCTTAAAAAATCCTGCCACTCAAAGAAAAGTTCCGGAGTAAGTTTCTCTTCTGGCTTGTTCTCTGGGTTAAACAAAATACCTTTATCTCGTAAAGGCACAAGTACAGAAAGAATCGCTCGAGAGAAAGGAACTACCTTATCAGCCCAAAAAGGTGACTCATTTCTTGTCTTTAGCTCTTCCCCAATAGTAGAGACAATAGTCTCAACATCCGCATTTTCAAATAGTGTGTAAGTTTCTGATTTCATTAGTATTCATCTCTTTTATAAAATATATCTCTAATGATACAATTTTAGTATATAATTTTGCTTTGAAAAAGGAAATAATATGTATTTGAATAAAAGTTTTATAACAAATTTACTTGCTCTCGCTCTTGTTGGTCTCTCTTTTGTAGTTTTAGAGTTTCACACTGCCCTACTTTTCACAGGAATGTTTGCCCTCTCTGGAGCTATAACAAACCAACTTGCCATCCATATGCTTTTTGAAAAGGTACCTCTTCTTTACGGCTCCGGTGTTATCCC
>JALWTK010000191.1 GCA_027082875.1 Sulfurimonas sp.
AAGTAGTAAAACTTTATATGGAGAAACAAATCCAAGCTGGAATCGATGTTGTGCAGATATTTGACTCATGGGCTGCTGCGATTGAGACTGAAAAATATGATGAGTTTTCTTGGAAATATATGGTTGAGATTGCGGAGTACTTAAAGAGCAAATATCCGAATGTTCCAATTATCATGTTCCCTAAGGGTATTCCTACTTTTTACGATAAAGTATATGGAAACTTTGATGTATTTGGTGTTGATTGGGCTACTCCGATGGAGCTTGCAAAAGAAAAACTCGGGAGTAAGTATGTTCTTCAAGGAAATATGGAGCCATGCCGTCTCTACTCAAAAGAAGCAACTACAGAGTCTGTAGAACATATTCAAAGTGTTATGGGTACAGAGCGCCACATCTTCAATCTTGGTCATGGAATCCTTCCTGATGTACCGGTAGAAAATGCAAAGCACTTTGTATCTGAGTGCCAACGTGTCAGCAAAAAATAATATAATCTTCGGGCCTATCAACTCACGCCGATTTGGCATGAGTCTAGGTATAGACCTCTCCCCTGCTCTAAAGCAATGTAATTTTGACTGCCTCTACTGTGAACTTGCACCTGCTGCTACTACTGATAAACAGTCTAAAACTATAAAAGTAGAAGAGATTATAAAAGAACTTAAAACACACCTTACACAAAAAATTGATGTTATCACTCTCACAGCAAATGGAGAACCGACACTCTATCCATATTTAGGTGAGCTTATAGATGAAATAGACACGATTAAGGGTGACACTGAAACTCTTATACTAACAAATAGTGCTACACTTATAAACCCTAGTATTTACAATGCTCTCTTAAAACTTGACCAAGTAAAACTCTCTTTAGATGCAGTAAGTCCTGATGTCTTTAAAAAGATAGATAGACCACATGAAAGCATCAAGGTAGATGAGATAATAGAGAGAGTTGTAGCATTTAGTAAAGAGTACAAAGGAAAGCTCTTCATAGAGATACTTTTTGTACATGAACTCAACGATACTATAGAGGAGTTAAAAAAGCTCAATGATGTACTTCTTCGTATCAATGCACAGAGAGTAGACCTTGGAACCATTGATAGACCACCTGCTTATCCTGTTGTTGGGATTAGCTATAAAGAGCTTCATGGTATTTCAATGCTCTTTGATAGTGCATTACCTATTCATATAGCGTCTCGTGTTCATGCTGAACCTAACAATGCATCGTATACAAAAGAAGAGATACTCAATACCTTAGATAAACGCCCTCTTACTCAAGCTGACATTGTACTTCTACTTGATGAAGAAAGTAAGGCGAGACTTCAAGAACTACTTGAGTCTCAAGAAGTTGCTATAAAAACTGTTGGAAATTTAGAGTTTTTACTTCCAAGTGAAAATATAAAAAGAAAGAGAAGAAAATGAGAAGTTATGAGAACCTAGAGCTTGAAAATCTTTTCATACCCGCAAAAGTACCTTCTAAAAAACTTATGATTATTCTTCATGGAAGAGGAGACTCAAGTGATGGTTTTGTAGGTCTTCCTCCTTTTTTAGATTTAGATGATATGAACTATATCCTTTTTGATGCACCTTTTGAGTACTTTACTGGTCACTCTTGGTATCAACTCCCACCAGACCAACTGCCAGGGATTGAGTACTCTTCTATATTACTGACAAAAGATTTAGATACTCTGTTTGAGAGTGATTTTAAAGCAGATGAGAGTTTTCTTTTTGGCTTTTCACAAGGTTCTCTTTTGACATTTGAGTTTGGAGCTAGATACCACAGGGTTTTAGCAGGGTACATCGCTATAAGCGGATATATTTATGATACACAAAAACTTCTTCATGATATGAATCCTAAGGTCAATAAAAACAACTGGTTATGTACTCACGGCAGACAAGATCCAGTTCTACCCTTTGAGACTTCAAAGAAACAAATAAAAGAGTTACAAGATGGTGGTTTTATTATAGAATTTAAAAGTTACGATAAAGACCACAGTATAGATAGAGATGAGCTTAGTGTAATTACTGAGTGGATTCAAAAGAGATAAGAGAGAATTGATGAGCGAAGAAAAAGTAGTAGTGAAAAAAAAGTATTATGATTATATTAGCGTAGGACAGAGAACTTCACAGGAGAGCTATTTTGTGCAACAGCATGATAAAAATAGACTACTTCAAGAACTTACAGAGAGGTTTCTTAATAAACAGACACTCATAGTTGTAAAAAATAAACGTAGTGCAGATACTTTAGTAAGATTTTTTAAAGAACTCGCTATCACTAATGCACTAGCAATACATGGAAATCATCGTGCATCCCAGATAGAAGAAGCCGCTATCTCTTTTAATAACAAAGAGTTAAGTATACTTATAACTACAGATAGAATACTAGAGACTCTTGAGCTAAAAAATGTAGAGTTACTTATAAACTATGACCTGCCCTTTGAGCATACAGACTACTTTAAACGCCTTCGTTTAGTTGATGAGATAGCAGGGGCAATAAGTCTCATAGATCCAGAAGATGAAAATGCTCTCGCTTCTATTGAACTCATGATGAAGTGTGAAATGAAAGAAGTAGAGTTAGAAAATTTTGAGCATACTCCAAGAACAAATATTTCTAAGAAAAATAGAGTAAAAAAACCAAGACACAATAAAAAGAAGAAAGTAGCTA
>JALWTK010000192.1 GCA_027082875.1 Sulfurimonas sp.
GCTCGTTATGAAAAAGAGCTCAAGAAGTTTAAACACAAGCAGATAAAGATACTCTCCTCTACTCGCCACTCTCACTCTATCCGTATGGGTGACCTTGAGGGAAATCGTTTTGCTATAAACCTTTTTGAAGTTAGTCAGATTCAAGCTGGACAAATAGAAAAGCTCGCTCGTAAGTCAGAAAAGCTAGGTCTGCCAAACTACTTCGGGTATCAGCGTTTTGGTCGTGATGGGGACTCAGTAGAGCAGGCAAAGAAGATGATAGATGGCGAACTTCACATAGAAGATGCAAAACTCAAGAAGTTTTTAATCTCTATCTATCAGAGTACACATTTTAATGAGTGGCTAGAAGAGCGTGTGCAGATAAGCCGTGATGAGAACAACAAAAAGTTTATGCTGCTTGAGGGTGATCTCTATAGGGATATAAAAAATGATAAACTTTTTACTCCTAAACAGCCACAGCAAAAAGATTTTGAAGCCCACAAGGTTGTACCTACTGGTCTGCTTTGTGGTCGTGGCGTTTACCGTTCTCGTGATCGTGCAGGAGAGATAGAATCAAAGTATGATGATGGTTTTATTTACGACAAGGGTCTCAGACGTGATGCTATCATCTTTCCAAAAGATATAGAGATGAAGTATGAGAAAGGCTTTGATAAGATGAGTATGGCGTTTACTCTGCCTAAAGGTTCTTATGCAACTGTATTTTTAGAAAATATAGCGAGTAAAGAGTTTAAGGCTAAAAAAATGAAAAAACCACAAGGAAAAAAATAGTGCAAAAATTACAATTTATGGATAAATACCCTATCAACTCACTGATAGTAAAAAAAGAGGAGACTAGTTTTGTCAGTGTTGATGCTATTCTCTCTCACTTTGAAACTCTCATAGAAGCACATCCTATAGCAAAATATATAGCTACTTTTGATCACTATGAACATACAAGAAGTATAGAAGAGTGTGTTATAGGTGAGGGAATTCTCAATGCAAAAAATATTATCTTCTGTTTTGGTAAGCAACTACCAAATGCAAAGATGCTGGCCGTTCGTCCTAGAAGTTTGGGTGTATGTGAGTTTGAAGATAGATTTGAGATAGTTTTTTTAGAAGTTCCAAACGAGCAACTGCAGCTAGTAGTCACAAAATGGGTAGAGTCTTTAAAGAACTAAGACCTACCACTCCTCTTCATCTTCGTTAATCTCCGAATCATCATAAGGATCCATATGTATAAGTATATGGGTCTTTTTATCTTCAAATAGCTCTTTTATTTTTGCTTCTACTCTATCTGCTACTAAGTGGGCATCATACAAAGAAATGCTAACATTAAAAACAGTATGAACAGACACAAAGATATGTGAACCTGATTCCCGTGTTTGTAAGTAATGGTGTGCTTGAATAATAGGTTCTGCCTCTATTATCTCTATAATTTTTTCTCTCTTCTCTTCTGGAAGTGCAGCATCAAGAAGCATAAGAATTCCTTCTTTTATGATAGGAATAGCAGAATAAATCATATAAAATGCGATAGCAATACCTAAAATAGGATCTATTAAAGCTTCGCCTGTATAGGAGATAGCAGCGAGTGCAAAGAGTACGGCACCATTTGAGAAGAGATCTGTTTGGTAGTGCATGGCATCTGCACGAATAACCATGTTGTTCGTTTTTTTAGCAACATACTTTAAAAAGGCGACTAAGAGAAATGTTGCAATAAACGAGGCAATCATGACATAGATACTTTCACCTAGAAAGCTCATTTCACGTGGATGCGCAATTTTTACTAGGGCCTCATAGAGTATGAAAAGAGCAGAGAGTGAGATGATAACTCCCTCAATAACCGCTGCAAGTGGTTCTATTTTCGAGCGACCGAAGTTGAAAGTCTCATCAGGGTTTTTCTCTGAGTTGTGTAGGGCAAAGTAGTTAAAGAGTGAGACTAAGAAGTCAAGCATCGAGTCTATAGCCGAAGCTAAGATAGCGATACTCCCACTCATAATTCCAATAGTCATCTTCATAAGTACAAGAAATCCTGCTACTGAAGTGGAGACAACTGTCGCCTTTTTCTCTAATCTCATGAAACATCCTCAAATTATTTAGATACAATTATAGCAAAATAATAAGTGCTTGACACTTAGCATAGTGATTTAAAAATGGATTTAAAACAACTTAGAATAGAACGTGAAAAATGGATGACTTGGAAAAATATTGCTCCACTTCGTGAGGTGATAGATAATCTCGAAGTCGTAGACGCGAAAGTCAGCTTCGGGGATGTAGTGAAAATAGAAGCTAATATGGATGATAGAAAGCTACTTGCAGATGCAAAGGCTCTTATGCCGTGGAGAAAAGGTCCATTTCAGATAGGTACTACCTACATAGATACAGAGTGGCAGAGTAATATCAAGTACAATCTGCTTCGTCCATATTTTGATTTAAAAGATAAGAGAGTTGCCGATATAGGGTGTAACAATGCTTACTATATGTTCCGTATGCTTGAGGATAAGCCTGCTAAGTTGGTAGGTTTTGATCCATCACCACTCTATAAGTCACAGTTTGATTTTATTAACCACTTTATTAAGAGTGATATAGTTTATGAGCTTTTAGGTGTTGAACATGTTGAGTTTTATGAAGAGAAGTTTGACACTATCTTCTGTCTTGGTGTTTTATACCATAGAA
>JALWTK010000193.1 GCA_027082875.1 Sulfurimonas sp.
ATCATAATATTTTTATACTCTTTAAGTCTCTCAAAATCACTCTCTATAAAAACTTGTCGATCTGCAACATGAAAAAGAGGGATAGTTTTATCAAATTCACTCTCACGAGAGAGTATCAAAACATCAGGTGCCTTGCCACCAACTAAACGCGAATCAAGTGTTGGTCTATCTTCTCTAACAGTGTTCCCACCTATCACAAGTAGGTCACAAACATCACGCATTGCATGTACATGAGTTCTTGACTCTTTTGAACTGACATTCCCAGCATCTACAGTCGCGTTTAAACGCTGTGCCCACTTAAAAAAGACAAATCGCTCTTCTTGCCAAGTATTAAATGGTGCTAAAAGTGCATCACATTGCTCTTGAAGCAGCTCACTATACACTACACAGTCGTTTTTATCTAAGATATCATTACCACGACTCGCTATAGGGTTTAGATCTTGTGAACCTACATAGACCTCTTTTATACCAAGCTCAGCTATCAGCCATGCACATGATGGTGTTTTTCCAGAGTGTGCACAGGGTTCTAGTGTAGTGTAGAGTGTAGCATTTGTAAAGATACCGTTATGATTTGCTAAAAGGTGGGTGTGAATGTCACTTGAATCCTCAAGTGCTAAGATGTAGCTATCTTGTGTAAGTTTATAGTAGGCTTGTTTGAGAGCATTGACCTCTGCATGTGGACCACCAGCTCTGTGGTGCGCTTCTACAGCTAAGATCTCCCCATGTTCACCAACTACACTGCATCCAACAGCTGGGTTTGGATAAGTAAGGCCTTGGTACTTCCATGCTTCTTGTAGAGAAAGAGAGAGATAAAATTCACTATCAATTTGCATCTAAATGCTATCTACCACTCGAAATAAGTTTTTGCTTTGATAACATCATTAAAGTCTACTTCAACTGTCTCATCTTCTGTTTGGATAAAAAGAGTAGATCCCTCAACTTTTACTAAAACACCACGAGTTTTCTCTTTTCCTGAGTGAAGAAGTGACACCTTCTCTCCAGTACTCTTTTTAAAGTGAGCAATATTTGTAAGTTTTCTCTCTATCCCAGCAGTACCGACTTCAAGTCTATAGTCACCTGCAACTGGAGGAGTAACATCTAAAAGTGGAGAGATCATATGTGTAAGCTCCACACAAGTATCAAGGCTAACACCCTTGCGTTTTCCATCTTCTACTTCTGTAGACATCACACTCACACGGTAGATAGTCTCATCATGTTCACTCACTATCACTGCATCGTAGAGTTCTAAACCAACTGATTTTACTATGGACTCTATATCACTCTGTAGGCTCATTACTCTTCCTCTGCTTTTTTTCTATTTGCTATCTGACTAAAAAGGTCATCTATGTTTTTTGACTTTGCTATCTGCTCATCAAACTCAAAAGTAAACTTTGGACATCTGTACCAACCCTGATCTTTAAGACAGTAAGTCTCTACTATAGGACGGGCATTTCTTAAAAGCTTTAAGTAGTCACGTTTTTCTTGTTCTGTTAAGTCATGAGGATTGATATATACTTTTGCATCACTTTTACCGCGAGAACAGACTACTTCGATGATATCTAACTCATGAAGTCTTTTATCATTCATCTGACCGAGTGCTTGGGGAACTAGCTCAAGAAGAACTGATTCAGTTCTCTTGAGTTTTATTTGAGCTTCAGTCATTATAAACTAACTTTTTGCTCAACTTTTTTGAATGTTTCAAGAACGTCACCAGGCTGTACATCATCGTAACCACTAATAACAACACCACACTCATAACCATTTCCGATCTCTTCAACATCATCTTTGAAACGTTTAAGTGAAGTAAGCTCACCTTCGTAGTGAACAACACCCTCACGAATAACACGAACCATTCCACCACGGATAAGACGACCATCCACAACAACAGATCCAGCAACAACACCCTTAGGTATCTTAAATACTTCACGAACTTCTGCTTGACCAGTATTCTCTTCTGTGTATTTTGGAGCCATCATACCAGTAAGCATACCAGTAATATCATCGATAAGTTGGTAGATGATTGAGTAAGTCTTGATCTCAACACCTTTTTGTTTCGCACTAGCTTTAACTGCACCAGTAGGGCGAACGTTAAATCCAAGAAGTACACAGTTTTCAGAGTTATTTACAAGTTCAACATCATTTTCAGTAATGCCACCAACACCACTAGAGATAATGTTAACCTTAACTTCATCATTACGTAGTTCAAGAATAGAACTTCTAATCGCTTCAAGTGTACCATGAACATCAGTTTTAAGTACAACTTTAAGAGATTTAAGTTTTCCTTCTGCTATCATTGCCGTCATATCTTCAAGTGAAGATTTCATTGAAACTGAAAGTTCTTTGTGTCTATCATACTCATGGCGTTTAAGAGCATAAGCTTTCGCTTCTTTCTCATCTTCCATAACTGTCATAATCTCACCAGAAGCTGGAACTTCATTCAGACCAGCAACAACAGCTGTATGCGATGGTAAAAGAGTTTTCACTTGTTTTTTATGCTCATCTAACATCGCTTTTACACGACCGTAAGCTGCACCACATACAACATAGTCTCCAACTTTAAGAGTACCATTTTGAACGATTACTGTAGCAACTGGACCACGACCTTTCTCTAAAGAAGACTCGATAACAGCTGCTTTTGCAAGTGCATCTGTATTTGCTTTAAGCTCTAGTATCTCAGCAGTAGTAAGGATCTCTTCTAGTAGATCATCTATACCCATTTTTGACTTCGCAGAAACTGGTACAAATGGAATATCTCCACCCCAGTCAACAGGGTTAATACCATGTTCTGCCATCTGACCCTTAACCATGTCCGGTTGTGCAGTCTCTTTATCCATCTTGTTAAGTGCAACGATAATAGGTGCACCTGACTCTTGAGCGAGTTTGATAACTTCAAGTGTTTGAGGTTTCACACCATCATCAGCAGCTACAACGATTACAATAATATCTGTAATCTCTGTACCTTTTTGACGCATATGGCTAAATGCCGCGTGTCCTGGAGTATCTATAAAAGTGATCGGCTTAGCATTCTGCTCAATTGTGTATGCACCGATGTGCTGAGTGATTCCACCAGCTTCTCCATCTGTAACTTTTGCTTCACGAATTGCATCAAGAAGTGAAGTCTTACCATGATCAACATGCCCCATAATAGTAATAACAGGAGCTCGCTCAGTTGCATCTGGATCTTCTTCAATATCCTCAACTTCTTGTGTAAACTCATCTTTAGGGTCTATGATAGTTACTTCAACATCAAACTCTTCAGAAAGTATCTCAATCTCATCATTTCCAAGGAAATCATTTTTTGTCATCATCATACCAAGATCAAAAAGAACCTTGATGATATCTGACATTGGACGATTTAAAGCTTCTGCAAACTCATACACACGAATATCTTCAGGAATCTCTACATGTGTGATAACTTCTTCTTCATGCGCTGCTTTTGTATACTTTTTACGTTTATCTTTACGTACTTTACGTCCACGTGGAGTCGCTTTTTTATTACCATTACGTCCAGCTGGTTTTGGAGGACGTGGTTTTCTTGGTTGCTCATCAGGAAGAGGTGCTCTCTCTGTTGAGTTAAGGTCAAGAAGTACTACTTGATCATCCATATCCATAGATACATCAGCCATAGCACCACCAAAGATATCCATACGTTTACCCTGCTCTTGCTTTCTTGCAGTTGATGAACTGGCACCTTTTTTGTTTTTCTTTTGAGCAAGCTCTGCAAGAACTTCTGCACTCATTTTTCCATATGAAGATACTGAAGCTTGTTTTTGTGGAAGGTTATAGTTCTCTTCTACTTTTGGCTTTTTCTTTTTAACAATCTTAAGACCTGACTTCTTGAGTCCTGGTCTTGAAACTGGAGTAACTACTCTCAATGTAGACTTTGGCTTTTCCTTAACAGGTGCAACACTCTCTTCCTTTTTCTCTTCCACCGCAATCTCTTCAGCTTTTGGAGTTTGTGTTACTTTTACTTCTTCTTGAGCAGGTATTTCTTTTTCAGTCTCAACAGCAGGAGTAGTTTCAACTTTTACTTCTTCTGCTTTTGGAGCTTCTGAGGTCACTTCAACTGCTACTTCTTCTTTTGGAGTTTCAGTTTTAGCTTTTTTAATTACTTTTGGTTTCTTTGGAGCTGGCTTTTCATCTTCACCATTCATTATGAAGTTTGCTATACCTTCTGCTTGTTCCATAGTAACCTTGCTTTGTGCTGCTTTTACTTCTATACCCATACTCTTTGCTTTTTCTAAAACATCTTTAGAAGTAATTCCTAGCTCGTCTGCAATTTCTTTAATACTAACTTTATCTGTCATCAGTGATGATCTCCTTTAGGTTGTTCATATGTTGTTCTCTTTGGTTGTTTCTACATTGACGCATCAAAACCTTAGAGATTTTTTTCTCATCTTCTAAACAAGTAGTACATAAGTAAAAACTTCTGCCTACTCCTTCAAATGAACGTAAGTTTCCATCTTTACAAGTGAGTCGAAGCATCTTCGACTGTGTTTCATGCTTACGGCATGCAACACACATTCTTGTTGGTTGATGAAAATTTTTCGCCATTATATCTAAATCTTACTTTATTTAATAGGGCTTAGCGCTCTATTAAGAGTCCATTGTTATCAAAATCTAAAATTTTCACACCATAATCTGGAAATTTTTGAGAAAACTTGTTTGCCATCATCGATGCATCATCATCATATACAAGAGAGAAAAAAGTACTTCCACTCCCTGAAAGTGTACTCATTAGTGCACCAGACTCATAAGCTGTCTTCTGCACAGAAAAGAGTTCTGGAAGGGTTTTCATGCGTGCCTTTTGATGAAATCTATCCTGAGCTGCAAGTTTTAACATTTCCCAATCTTCATTAAAAAATGCTGCAACTGTAAGTGCAGTGTGAGAAAGATTATAGACTGCATTCTCTTTTGAATAAGATTTTGGCAGTGTTGTACGTGATTTTGATGTATTCATCTGTTTATTTGGTATCACCACTACAGCTTTGAGATAATCTGGAAGATGTTTTCTTTGTGAAAAGACCTTATTTTTCTCAACTGTAGCTGCGTTAAATCCACCCATAACTGCTGGAGTAATGTTATCTGGGTGAGACTCATAAACAAGTGCATGGTTTAAGATACGGCGTTTACTCACTCTAATCCCTGCTGCTTCATGAGCGGAAGCTATGGCTGATACTATCACAGCTGAAGAGCTTCCTAGTCCACGAGACATAGGAATTGAGTTATAAAAAGTGAACTTAAAGTTTTGCTTTTTCTTGGTTAAACGCGAATAATGCTCGTTAAAGATAGAGATAAAAAGGTTATTTCCTTTTAAGCGTGGATTATTTTCACCCTCACCTTTTATACTGACACTAAAAAATTTTGATGGATGAAATTCAACCTTATTACGGAGATCTACAGCTAAGCCTAAAGAGTCAAATCCTGGCCCTAAGTTTGCTGATGTTGCGGGTACACTTATTATCACTACTTACTTCCTATTGTCCAACAGCACCTATCTTATATAGTGGTGCGGCATCTGTGCTAAACTCATCTAAATCCAACATATCCGGAAGTCTAAAATTTACTTCTTGTGTGGATTCAAATTTTTGAGTTTTTATTTCTGATGCAACTTTAACGAAATGTAACTTACCTATCGCTTTTATTGGCTGATTTTCATTAAAATAGAAGGCATCTGTAGCATAAAGAGGTATTTTTTTTAAAATACTCATAGATTTTAAAAACACATAAGCAACTTTTATCGCCATAAAGCTTCCTGGTCCATTTGCATAGAGAAGTTTTTCTATAGTGTATTTTTCTTGAAGCTCTTTATAAAGAAGAGGAAGGATGTCAGAACTTCTTTCTTCTGAAACTACTTTTTCAATAAGCTTCCCCTCTTTATAAACTCCTATGAGGATAGGAGAGGTAAGTGTTATAAAAAGTAAGTCAACCTTAGGCATATGCTTTTTCTAACTCTTTAGTTTTCTCGCCAACTAACTCAACTACTTCATAGTTCTCAGCATCTGCTAAAAGTGCTAAAGTAAGTTTATGGTTAAGATCATGGCTTCCGGCTAGTGCTTCATAGTTACCTATAAAGTTCATACCGATAAGGGACATATCCCCAATAGCATCTAGTATCTTATGACGAACAAATTCATCCTCAAAACGTAGTCCCTCAGGGTTAAGAATCTTCTTCTCATCTAATACTATTGCATTTTCAAGAGATCCACCAAGTGCTAAGCCTTTTGAACGAAGATACTGTACCTCATGTAAAAAGCCAAAAGTACGAGCACGAGAGATCTCTTTTTTGTAGGACTCTTTTGTAAACTTCAGAACAAACTCTTGCTTCTGTATCACAGGGTGTGGAAACTTGATAGTAAAGTCATACTGAAGATCAGGTGAAGGGGAAAGCTTTACATACTTCTCTCCCTCTTTTATCTCGATATCTTTTTTAATACGCATAATCTTTTTAGGCACATCAAGCTGGATCACTTCTGCCTCATCTAAAAGCATACAGTAACTCGCACTACTTCCATCCATGACTGGCACCTCATCAGCATCTACTATAACACGAAGATTGTCTATTCCATAAGCATATACAGCAGAGAGAAGATGCTCTATGGTAGATATAACATGTCCATCTTTACCTATTACTGTTGCCATTTTTGTATCTACTACATTTTCGGGAAGGAGAGGAATAGAGACATCTACATCACTTCTATAAAAAACTATACCACTGTTTGATTCAAGAGGTTCTAGTCGTAGTTTTACAGGAGAGCCTTTATGCAGCCCTATTCCAACAAGTTCGAC
Organism: Sulfurimonas sp.; assembly: GCA_027082875.1. GTDB lineage: Bacteria > Campylobacterota > Campylobacteria > Campylobacterales > Sulfurimonadaceae > Sulfurimonas. Next base: position 6,790 of record JALWTK010000193.1, read on the forward strand.
AGACTTTTTAATGGTTGTTTGGTACATAAGTGACTCCTAGTCTCTATTTATTATTTTTTTCGCACTTTTTATTACATTTGTTATATTAAGTTTTATCCACTGTCTATCCATCCACTCTTGTGGACGTACTTCGATACCTTGAACTAAGACACCAAAATGAAGATGGTCACCCATAGCATAGCCAGTTGTTCCTGTATTTGCAATTATCTGATTTTTTGTAATCTCATCACCTACATTTACTTTAATACTTGAACAGTGCCCATAAATAGTATAAAGTCCTAAACCATGAGAAATCATTGGCATGTTTCCATAAAGTCCATTAAAGTCAGCAAAAACCACTTTTCCACTATTTTGAGGCTTTATCGCAGCCATTGCATTTGATGCAAGATCTAGGCCTAAGTGATAAGATTCACTTAAATAATCACCTTTATAATAGTACTTTCTATGATCACCAAAACGTGCCACGAGTGCTGCATTTTTAAGCGGATGCATATGGTTTATTTTAAAATTATTAATTTTTTCATCTTTATCTACAACAGAAGATAGCTTATGAATAAGTTCTTCATTTTGTGTTCTTACAGCACCATTAAGTATTTTGAACTGCTCTAAAGGATCTGTTTCTCCTTGTGTTTCTGGAAATTGATCTGCTAAATTTGCAGTCTTTTGCAAAAACTTTTCACTTATATTAATCTTTGAAACTTTATAGGCTCTATTTTTAAGATAGAGAGGGATATAAGATTTTGCTACATTCCCTGCCAAGTCAGTAGCGACAACCGTTGCCTTAAAACTATCTGCTTTTACAGGCCATGCAAGAAGTGAAATGTAATAGCCGTCTTTATAAAATGGTTGCGGTATAAATTTTTTACCATTATCACCTTCTATATAGAGGTCTTTGAGATTTTTATCTATCGCTCTAAAGATTACAAGTGCAGAACCACCACGAGAAATTTTATAAGAGTTACTTACTATGCTAAGTTGTGGTCGTTTTTTATCGATTATAAATGTAAAAACTTTACGGACACTGTTTCCTTCTAAAAAATTCCATTTACTTACATCATTAGCTTCTACTATAATTTTTATATTTTGTTCCTTCATAGTATAAGCACTTCTTGGAGGTTTTACTGTTAATGAAAGAGACTTCTCAGGAGTAATAAGCTGTTCATATTGAAGTGTTTTTGACTCTTTAGCACTCTTCATAGTTATTTTATAAGATTTAATACCACTCTCATCTTCTATCTTTATATCTAAAGGTTTTTTGAGATTCCAGTACTCACTTGTAGACATTGTCACAACTGGAGCATTACGCTCAAACATAGAAGAGAAGTAGACAAAAAGAGCTCCTCCGATAACTATAACTAGACCTAAGAGTAGACCAAATGAACCATTATTTTTTTTTCTCAAAATTTTTCCTTCAATATTTTTAAAATTTTACTATTTTCATCAGACTTTATCAGTCTAACTTCTTTAACATGCACAAGTTTCAGTGCTTCATCCATTAAGCTATAAGCATCTTTAAGTTTTGCCCCACTCTCTTGTAACTGTTTATCACTTACAAAGAGTTCAGCAATACTACCTTCCTCTTTAAGTGTCAACATTCCCAAAAGAAGACTCTTTAGACGTAAGAAAGAGAGTGGCTGCGAGTAAAGTAAATGAGCAGTACATTTTTTATATTCAGCCTTCAAGGCTATAAGTTGTGCAACTGTAGCAAATACCATGCCATCACACTCCGCAGATCTGAAGGCTTGAAACTGCTCAAGCATCCCAGCATATAGAGATGTTGCCATCTTCTGGTTGATTTTTATTTCATTCTCTTGCAAAAAGTTATAGAGTGCTTGAGTGTCATCACTTACTTCTACTGTATACTCTGCATTGGAGTTTGTAATCTTTCGAGCCTTATCAAACCATGAGACAAATGAAAACATCTTATCTAGTTCCTCTTTTGTCTGTAGAGAGACTTTTTTATGGAGGGTTAAGAGATAAGTATAGAGTACACTTGCATTCAAAAAACTACTATTATCTGTAATGAGAAGTATGTGAGAAGCCTGCTCAACTTTTTGTAAATCGATATTCATATGTGTAATTATATACTATTTTCTATTCATCTTATAGACATATGCCAAAACCTCGGCAACAGCACCAAAAAGTGCTTCAGGAATTGGCTTATCAACTTCTACTTCAGCATAAAGCGAACGAGCAAGTGGAGGATTTTGAATAATATGCACCTCATTTTCACGAGCTACTTTTTTTATCTGTTGTGCCATATTATCCATTCCCTTTGCAACAACCACTGGAGAATGGTGCTTTTCTTGATCATACTTTATAGCCACTGCATAGTGTGTTGGGTTGGTTATGACCACATCCGCATTAGGAACTTCAGCCATCATTCGTTGACGAGAAATTTCCATCTGCTTTTGTTTAATTTTTGACTTTATCAGAGGATCTCCCTCCATATTTTTCATCTCATCTTTTATCTCTTGTTTACTCATTTTTAGGCCATCAAAATACTGCTTTCTGACTATTACAATGTCAATAAGAGCAAAAACGAAGATAACAAGAAGCATAACAAGGGCGATAATAATCATCTTATCTTTGAGCCAATTTAGCTGATCTGGTAGACTAAAGAGTGCAACAGTTGGTAACTCTTTTATAAAGATAAAGAAAAACACAAAACCAACACCAAGAGTGATATGGGACTTAAAAGTAATTTTAATCCCCTCTATCATTTTTTTCATGCTAAAGAGATTTTTTGTCCCCTTTATTGGATCAATCTTTTTGAAATCCGGCATAATTGCCTTAGTTGTAAAGAGAAAACCAAACTGTGCAAGAGATGCAATGACACCAGCTACAGCTACCGCAAGGGCCAAAGGAAGCACCATAATTAGGACTTCTCTAAAGGTTACAATAGCAATATCAAGCATAAAGAGTTTATCTAAGGGAGTACCAACAAGGGAAAAATAGTACTGAAAGAGCAGAAGCATATGTTTTGCAATAAAAGGAAAAAGCATTAAAACAGCTAAAATAGCCACAAAAAGAGTGATAACACCTGAGGTGTCTTGAGACTTTGGAACATTTCCCTCTTTTCGGGCATCTTCAATCTTCTTGGGGGTGGGTTCTTCTGTCTTTTCTGCGTCATCAGCCATTTATATTTCTTTAACTGACCTAATCCATCTTCATAGACAAATCAATCCAGTTAGCTTGGTGGATAAGTGAACCTGAACTTATAGCATCTACTCCTGATTTTGCATAAGATTCTATAGTTTCTAGCGAGATGTTTCCACTGGCTTCTAGAAGTATATGAGGATAGTTTGCATCTCTGTAAGCTACTATCTCTTGTATCTGTTCTGGTGTCATATTATCACACATCACTATGTCACACTTCGCTGTGAATGCCATCTTTGCTATCTCAAAGGTCTCTGCCTCTACTTCTATTTTAGCTGTAAAAGGTATTTTTTTTCTTGCTTCTACTATGTAAACTTGTAAATCTTTTATAGTTTTAAGATGTGTGTCTTTTATCATTAGTGAATCATCTAAACCCATTCTATGATTCACAGCACCACCTGTTCGTGTTGCATACTTTTCAAATACACGCAAAAGTGGTCTTGTTTTTCTTGTATCTAAAAGTTTCACACCAAAAGGCTCTATAAGGTCAACATATTTTTTTGTAAGTGTTGCTATAGAACTTGCATGTAGAA
>JALWTK010000194.1 GCA_027082875.1 Sulfurimonas sp.
TAATGGGATTTACTTTTAATCAAGTTTCACTTTTTGCACTTATTTTTGCCATAGGTATTTTAGTGGATGATGCCATTGTCATTGTTGAAAATGTTCATAGACATCAGGTCTCCTCAAATGAACCCTTAAGTGTACTTATTCCAAAAGCTGTTGATGAAGTTGGCAAACCAACCATCATCGCAACCTTTGCTGTCATCATTACTCTCATGCCAATGGCCTTCGTAACAGGACTCATGGGACCTTATATGTCTCCAATTCCGATCAATGCTTCTGTTGGTATGCTTATCTCTTTAGTTGTAGCATTTACTATAGCACCATGGTTGATTTATAAATTTTCTCCAAAAAATGCTACCCATCAAGAAGAGCATATAGGTAAATACAATATTTTCATCAAAGCCAATAGATTCTTCTTAAAAAACACTTTCAGAAAAATGATGCTCATTGTTGGGATTACTGTACTTGTGTTTAGTAGTTTCTTACTTGTAACAAGTAAATTAGTCTTACTGAAAATGTTACCGCATGATAATAAGGTCGAGATGCAAATAGTTGTAAAACTCCCCGAGGGAAGCTCTCTTGAGTTAACACAAAAGTTATTAAATAAAATCTCTTTAGATATTAATTCCATCCCAGAAATAGAGTCACAACAACTCTATGCAGGCCGATCAGGTCCTATAAACTTTAATGGAATGGTTCGTGGGTACTACTTGAGGAAAGGTCTTAACTTAGGTGAAATTCAGCTCTCTTTATCTCCAAAAAATGAACGAGATATTACAAGTCATGAGATTGCCTTTGAGGTAAGAGAAAAAATATCTAAGTATCTAAGTCAAGCAAGTTTAAAAATAGTAGAAGTACCGCCAGGTCCTCCAGTAAGGGCAGCTATTTTAGCAGAGGTATATGGGCATGATAAGGCTGAACGCGATACATTAACATCTCAAGTAAAGCAGAGCTTTATGGAGACTGATGGAATTTGTGATATAGATACCAAGCTTGAAGCAAGACATATAAAAAAGATCATTATCCTTGATGCAAAAAAAGCAGAACGTTATGGTGTCACTGTAAGCGATATTAACGAACAGCTCAAAGCATTAAGCTCAGAGACAATAGCTTATATACATAACGAACATAATGTAGACAGTATTCCTATTATTCTTTCACTTAAGGATTATAAAAAATCTTTAGACTCTTTACTGCAAACAAAAATAAAGGGGATATTTCTTTCAGAAGTAGCACATATACAAGACAAAGAGATTGAAGCAAATATCTATCATAAAGATTTAAGAGCTGTAAATTATGTAAGTGCTAATGTCTCAAAACTTGATGAATCTCCGCTTTATAGTATGTTTGATATTAGTGCAAATATGGATTATGTAGAGCAGTATCTTTGGAGTACTCCTTTAAATATTAATGGTGATGTAAAATGGGATGGAGAGTGGAAAATCACTTTTGAAACATTTAGAGATATGGGAATAGCCTATTTAGTGGGACTTTTCTTCCTCTATCTGCTGCTTGTGCATCAGTATAATTCCTATATGATGCCTTTAGTGATGATGTCCCCTATTCCTTTAACTATCATCGGTGTGTTACCTGGACACTATCTTTTTGGAGCATCTTTTACGGCAACTTCTATGATTGGTATGATTGCTTTAGCTGGAATTATTGTACGAAACTCAGTTTTGTTAATCGACTTTATTCAAGAGGAAATGCAGAGAGGCAAAGTTGTTGAAGAGGCAATACTAGAGTCTGTGAAGATTAGAACAAAACCTATTCTTATCACAGCATTAACAGCAATACTTGGCTCAATGTTTATACTCTCAGATCCTGTTTTTGAAGGAATGGCTATCTCTCTTATAAGTGGTATAATCGTTGCAACATTTTTAACACTACTGGTCATTCCTGTACTCTTTAGTTTGACAAGTTTTTATCTAAAAAGAGAAAATACTTAGCTCTTCCTATCTTCATTAGTTTTGCAGAAGAAAGTTAAACCCTCACCTCGCTAAAGCTCATCTCTACAGTGTCGAAAATGACATAGGCACTGTAGGGAACATCTATATAAAATGCTTCTTCTAGTGAGAGTTTTTGTACTAAGGCCATAAGTACTCGAATGACTCCTGCATGAGTTACGACTAAGATTGAGTTGAACTCTTGTGCAAGTAACTCCTCTAAAAAGAAGTGCCGTATTCTCTCTACATAAACCTCATAATCTTCGCCATCTAAAGCATGAATCCACTGCAAAAAATCTCTGTACTCTATCTCGCCCTCAGTGATGATGGCATCAAAAGTTTTCCCCTCGTGTTTACCCCATGATTTTTCTCGTAGGAGTTCTGTATAGATAGCATCTTTTACTTGTGTGAAAGGTTTTAGAGTTGCTTGTGTACGTTTAAGGTCAGAGCAGTAAACTCTGTCAAATTCTCTGCTCTCGAACACCTTTGCAAGTCTTTTCGCATCTTCTTCACCCTTTTTTGAAAGTCCTATATCTATATGCCCATTGTAGCACTTATGATAGGCCTCTTCTACCTCAGTATGTCGTACTAACGTTATCTTCATGTTAGTCCAAAGAGTGCTACATTTAAAAGAAGAAGTTCTATGACTTCTATGCTAAAACCGTAAATATCCCCAGTAAATCCACCATAGCGTTTGATGAAAAAC
>JALWTK010000195.1 GCA_027082875.1 Sulfurimonas sp.
CTATCCTCATATCTGTCTGTTTCAATTGCATCAAGATTGCGATAGTATCTTTGATCATCTTTCGCTTGGCAACCTCTATGGTATAGTTGCTATAGAGCCTACTTGCATTTGCAAACTTTATCCCATAGTAGATACCACCACTCTTAAATATAGGCTGATCCATACGAATAGCGGCACTTTGATTTGTCAACTCTTTTGTAAATGGTTTACTTCGAGAGTAGCTGTAATTAAGCTGTAGTGGAGCTATCCATGAGTCACGGAGCTTAGAACTCTCTGCCTCATTTTTACCATGATCATACTCAAACTGTTTGCGTTTGAGACCTGACAAGTAGGAGTTAAGTGCAGTCGTATTATCATCTATGTTGTCTTTTGCAAATACAAGCGAACTAAACGCGAGAGATAGCAGAGTTAAGAGCTTTAAAACCTTCATCAATTTCCTCTTTAGTTATTGTAAGTGGTGGTAAAAATCGAAGTGTATTTCTTCCAGCTTTGAGCACCATCACACCACTCTCTCTAGCATTTTGTATGATGGAAGAGAGGGTATCTGCATCTTTAACGCGAAGCCCACACATCATACCTATACCTACTTTTGAAGTAAAGTACCCTTTATGTGCAGCATAAAATTTCTCTAGCTCTTGGTTAAAGTAAGTAGATATTGTTGCCAACTCACCACTCTGCTTAAACTCTTCGAGTATCTCTAATACAGAACAGACTGCTGTAGAACTCAGATAATTCCCACCAAAAGTAGAACCATGATCTCCAGCACCAAGCACCTCTTTCAGTGAAGTGATTACAACACCTACTGGCACACCACCACCAATACCTTTTGCAAGGGTTATAACTTCAGGAACAATCCCATAAACTTGCGAAGCTGTAAACTCACCAGTCCTATACCCACCAGTCTGCACTTCATCTACAATAAGTGGGATACTTTTGGACTTAAGCAGCTTCTCTAGTGCTTGTACTTCCTCTTTATCTTGTGGTTCTACCCCACCCTCACCTTGAATAAGTTCTATCATAACTGCCGCTGTATGATCATCTAAAAGAGCTTCTATAGCACCTATATTCTCAGCATAAACAAAACCATCAGGAAATGGACCAAAATAATTATGCATAGACTCTTGACCTGTTGCTTTTACAGTAGTTATCGTCCTTCCATGAAAAGAGTGTTGCAATGTAATAATCTTATAACGCTTAATCTCACCATCGCGTTCACCATGTTTTCTGACAATCTTAATAGCACCTTCATTTGCTTCAGCACCACTATTTCCAAAAAAACATTGCATATCATAGCCACTTAGCTCTACTATCTTTTGTGCAGCTTGGGCTTGTGGAGCTATATTGTAGAGGTTTGAGGTATGTGTAATCTTAGAGAGTTGAGAACAGAGTGCATCATTAACACGAGCATTTGCATGTCCAACACTACATACCCCTATACCAGAGGTAAAATCAATGTATTTTTTTCCATTGAGATCTTCTAAAGTAGCATTACTCCCACTAACGAACTCTATATCAGCTCTCGCATAAGTGGGTAAGATATATTTCTTATCTAATTCTTTTGTATTCATAAATCGACCTAAGATATTTTTTATGGATTATATCAAAACTAGGTTTAACAACGCGATAAGGTTAGCCTATTTTCTTGATATATAGCATTTTTCCCTTCATAACTATGAGCAGAGCTAGTGAGTGTATTTACACCCTTTGTCCCACTATAGATAAGGACACAGTCATCTCTTAAATCTTCATTCAACTTCACCTCTAGTTTTACATTTGCATTACCAGAACTTATCATCACTATATCCCCATCTACAAATCCATGAGATGCATTGATATAGACATATGTATCTCTATAAAACTGTGAGTTTAAACTTTTTGGACTTTTTATTGTTATGAGGTAGAGAGCATCAGGATTGACTTTGATGGCTTCAAACTCTTCAAGATAGACAAATTCGCTATCATTAGTATCAAATCCCTTCTCGTAAGGGGTATCCTCAATCTCTCTTGAACGAAAACCTAAAAAATGCTCTATATACTCTTGTTCAGTTTTTATCTCTATTTCAAACTCACTACATAGATATGCGCTCAAATCATATTCACTAATACCAAATTCACACTCTTTAAGCTTTGGCATATGCATCATTTTTGGATGCGAATAAGATACCCTTACATCATCTTTAGCTAAAAAGTTTTTAGCAGGGATAACAAGGTGTGCCATAGCAGAACTCTCATTTTCATACAGACCAAAATAGACTATATTTTTCACACTTGAGATCTCCATAGCTACTCTAGTTGAATCTGGCATCTGAGAGAGAGGGTTCGCACCTTGAATGAACACACTTTCAAACTCACTAAATTTTGTATCAACTTTTGATACTTTTTTACCTTTCATATAAAAAGGGGAGTTTATATTCTCACGGGAGTTCCCAAGATATGCTACCCCACACCCCTCTCTCCCAAAGAGACCAAGATGGAGTGCAAAGGCATCTATACTACGCATAATATCAGCACCATTTTTATATTTTTGCATACCTAAACCACAAACAATAGCTACTTTTTTCTCTTTTACAAATGCTAAGAGTTCCCCTATCTGCGATAAATCAATATCTATATTATCAAGTGTTTTTTTA
>JALWTK010000196.1 GCA_027082875.1 Sulfurimonas sp.
AGAGTATGCTTCGCCAAAACCTAAAGAACAACTAAAACGAAATACAAATATTTATGTGCGGTGGTAGCTCAGCTGGTTAGAGTACCTGCCTGTCACGCAGGGTGTCGAGGGTTCGAGTCCCTTCCACCGCGCCACTTCTTTTTGTTTATTTGCACTCCAAAATCAGACTCACATACTAACGTATGCTTCGCCTAATTTTTGAGCACAACTAATTCAAAAATAAGTAACACGGTTTTATCGCTTTTGTGATAATCGCCGATAAAATACGGCTTTCTTTGCCGACATAGCTCAGTTGGCTAGAGCAGCTGATTTGTAATCAGCAGGCCCGGGGTTCAAATCCTCGTGTCGGCACCATTTTTAAACACCTATGCGGGTGTAACTCAGTGGCTAGAGTTCCTGCCTTCCAAGCAGGCTGTCGAGGGTTCGAATCCCTTCACCCGCTCCACTTTAATAAAACTCAATCTTATTTTTGATTAACTTTAAACGAAGCTTTTTGTTCCTCTATTGTCATACATGTCTTTATATCGGAATGTTATTAGGTTTTGCATGATAGCAAAGAGAATCATAAAGTTTAAAAAGCTACTACCCCCGTAACTAAACATAGGTAGGGGTACTCCAACAACAGGTGCATAACCTATGGTCATAGCTATATTTACTCCCATATATATGAAAATCATAAAACTGATAGAGACACTCACAACTTTTATGTAGTAGTCTTTGTTAAATATACCAAGACTGAGTAGATGCAAGATAAGAACTGCATAGAGACTAATAAGTGCTAAGGCACCTAAAAAACCAGTGCGTTCTACTACAAATGCGAAGATAAAGTCACTTGTAGCTATGGGAAGAAACTTCATCTGTGTTTGAGTTGCTTCATCTTTTGCTTTTCCTGTCCACCCACCAGAACCGATAGCGATGATAGACTGCTGGACATGGTAGGAAGGTGTATCACTTAAGAAGTCTGTAATTCTTGTTTTTTGATAATCATGGAGTATAAATGTATAGGCAATAGGTATAAATAGTAGAGCCCCTGTAGCTATGCTTGCAACTATCTTCCAGTGAATACCTACAAAAAAGAGTACACCATAGCCAATGAGTAAAAGGACTAAAGCTGTTCCAAGGTCAGGTTCTTTGGCTATTAGGATAAAAGGCAAAAGGATGAAAAAACTCAGTCGTAAAAAGTCTTTTATCCTATAACCATGCATAGGTGGTGGTGTTTTGTTGACAAGATAAGCAAGCATGAGTATAAGTGCAGGTTTAACAAACTCGGATGGCTGTATGGTTGTATGTACAAAGGGTAACTCTATCCATCTTTGTGCACCAAGACGGGCATGACCGAAAAACTCTACTGCTAAGAGTAGGGCGATGTTTCCCCAATAGATAAAAGGGATGATCCAAGCCATACGACGAATAGGTAAAAAGAAAACCCCAATAAAAGTAAGTGCAGCGACTCCAACATAAGCAATTTGTTTCTGTGCAAGTGCTGGAACTGCTTCACCAATGAGCCAGTTGGAAGTTAATACCAAAGGAATGATAAGAATGATAGAAAAAAAGTCAAATTGTGTTAAAATACCCTTATCAAATCTCCACAAATTTATAACTCCAAAATAGATTTAAATGATTGTATCATAAAGGTAATAAAATAATATGAAAACAGAAGAATATATATGCGAAAATTCCGAAAGATTAGACACTTTTCTCTCTACACAGATAGGACAGACACGCTCCCAAATAGCAGGACTTATAAAAGCTAACTGTGTTTGGGTAGATGAAAAACAAGTTGCACGTCCCGGTGTGAAACTTAAGGCAAATCAAAAAGTAAAGGTAGTGTTTCCTAAGGCTAAGGTTGAAGAAGCAAAAGAAGTTGATTTTGATGTTGAAGTACTTTATGAAGATGATGAGCTTTTAGTTATAAATAAACCAAGTGGTGTGACAGTGCATCCAGCACCTAGTGTAAAAGAAGCAACACTTGTTGACTGGCTTAAGCATAAGGGTGTAAGACTCTCAACTATCAGTGGTGAAGAGCGAAATGGTATAGTTCACCGCCTTGACAAGGGAACTTCAGGAACAATGGTTGTTGCAAAAACAAATGAAGCTCATGAACTACTCTCTGCTCAGCTAAAAGACAAGAGTATGGGGCGCTACTATATTGCAGTGATTACACCACCATTAAAAGATGATGTGACAGTTATAGAAGGAAATATTGGACGTAGTGCACATAACCGCCTCAAAATGTCTTGTGGATTAGAGCACAAAAAAGCAGCAAAAACTATGTTTAAACAGTTAGCTCTGAGTAGTGATGAAAAAAACCAGCTTGTAGCTTGTAAACTGTTTACTGGACGTACACACCAAATTCGTGTCCATTTAGAGACAATTAACCGTCATATCTTAGGTGATCATATCTACGGTTTAAGCCCTAAAGTAGAGAAATCGGAACGAATTTTGCTACATGCTTATATGATTTACTTCGTACATCCTACTACAAAAAAAGTGATGCAATTCACTGCTGAGTTTGATGAGTATATGAAAAATAATATAGATAAAAAATTTAACTTGGAGAGTCTGAATGAAGTTATGGACACTAGCTACATCATTAACAGTTTCACTACTGATTCTTAGCGGGTGTGGTACACCTAAACCAGCAGCCCCTGAATCGGTAGTCATAGATAAAACTTTACCTATCGTAACACTTACAAAAAATGGTCTTATAATAGGCATGAAAAGTGTTGCGTTTGAGTGGAATAGTATCACAAATCCAGATGTAGAGGGCATATATGTTTATAAACAGTCTCCTATTCAAAAGGGTGAAAGTAAGTTAGAATACTATGCAACTATCAAAAACCGTTTTGCAACACACTATCTAGATACAAATGTCCTGCCAAATACAAAATATAAATATGCATTTAAAACTTATAGTGAGAGTGCAGAAGGGCTACAAAGTAGAATGATATCTGTTACCACTCTTCCTGTATTAAAGTCAGTAGTTTGGATTCATAGTATCACAGGTATGCCAAGAGTTGCTAAAATCTTATGGAGACCAGACTCTAATGAACGAGTAAAAGCTTACATCATTGAGCGTAAAAACTTGGAAGATGACACATGGGAAAAAATAGCAACCGTAAAAGGGCGTTTAAATGCAGAGTATATAGATACTGGACTGAAGGATAACTATGTGTACCTCTATAGAATCCGTGCTCTTACTTATGATAATATTATTTCTACTCCTTCTGCTATTGTTAAGGTTGTTACTAAACCTCTTCCTTTAGAGATAAGAAATATTACAGCGACAAGAAATCAACCACACAAGATCAATATTAAATGGTCAAAATCACATCAAAAAGATTTTGCTCTCTACTATCTTTATAGAGCAGATAAAATCGATGGAAAGTATGAACTTATTGCAAAGCTTCATAACAATACCTTCACAGATAAAATTAAAGAAGATGGAAAAGTATACTATTACAGAGTAAGTGCAGTAGATAAAGATGGTTTAGAATCTCCACATGAAAAAAGTTCTATTCAGGGAATGACACTTGGTACTCCTAGTGCACCGGGGATTATTGATGCTAAACTTCTTGGAAACAGTATAAAAATCCAGTGGAGTAAAACAGATCCTCGTTCAGTAAAGTATATGGTAAAAAAGAAGCATAAACAGGGTTGGTTTAAAGAAGATATAGAGGAGTATGATGTAAATAGTGGCACTACTTTTATAGATAAGAAAATAGAGCCAAATAGTACTTATACTTATACGGTATATGCTTTAGATAAAAACTCTATTACCTCCTCACCAAGTGTAGAGGTAAAGGTTATAACGCCAGAATCTGATGAGCTTATACAAGAAAAGGTGATCAAAGATGATGCTCCTAAAAAAGCAACAGCACCAAAAGTAATAGAATCAAAAGATGTTATTTCACCTAGTGATGATCTCGACTTGAGCGGACTATAAAATGCCTCATTTACATATTAAAGAGTTTAAAGAGATAGAATATCCATCAACTCATGATGGTGTGGCGTTTAACTTCATAGCACTTAATGATAATAATCCTGATGAGAAGTTAATCTCAGTAAGTGTTGAGAATGAAGATTTTTTTCTTTTAGTTAAGCAAGAAGAGAATCGTAATCTACTTAAAACAGACAAACTTACTCGTCCTGCTTCTATATTTAATGTACATAAGGCTTTGAGTACTTATGCTGATAAGGCAGGACTTGAGGTAATCGCTTCAAATGTTTTAAGTGGTGCAAAAAATGAGCATCTAGAAAAAGTCACTGCTCTTAAAAAGATAGAGTACTTTGCTGAGAACTTTCCTACTGATAGAGAGGTTCGTGTTGAGGTAGGTTTTGGTTCGGGGCGCCACCTCTTACACCAAGCTGCAAACAACAGGGATATTCTTTTTATAGGGATTGAGATTCACCGTCCTTCTATTGAGCAGGTACTTAAGCAAGTGGCGATTCAAGAGTTAGATAATCTCCTTGTACTTGATTATGATGCACGGCTTTTTATGGAGCTTATTCCCTCAAATATCGTTGGAAAAGTCTATGTACACTTTCCTGTACCTTGGGATAAAAAACCACATAGACGTGTGATTAGTACCTCTTTTATTGAAGAGTCTCGTCGCGTTTTAAAGGTAGATGGGCACCTTGAACTTCGTACCGACAGTGAGAACTACTATGCCTACTCTTATGAGACCTTTATCGCGTTTAACAAGACTGTACTTCATATAAACAAGAACAAAGACATAGCCGTAGTTTCAAAGTATGAAGATAGATGGCGTAAGATGGAGAAAAACATCTATGATGTTACCATGATAAATGAAGAGCACTCTGAGGAACTTTCTATCGAGGGTAATTTTGAGTTTTCTGATGGAAAGGCTTCATTTTCTGAACTTCTCAAACTTCATAAAACTACAGAGCGTTTTGAGGGTGGATTTATTCACTTCGAGCGTGCATATAAACTAGAAGATGGTGTTATGCTTCGTCTCTCTATGGGAAGTTTTGATAGACCTGAACATCTTTACATTATCGTAAAAGAGGGAAGTGTGAGTTACTATCCTGAGTTACCACTTAAGTCTCGTAGTAATCTCAAATCACATCAAGAACTAGACAGGGTGTTAAATGGATAAAGTCATCGTTGCTCAAAACTTATCTTTAGGTTACTCAAAAGATGAGTACATCATCAAAGATGTAAATTTTTCTATAGATTCTGGAAGTTTTGTTTTTATCACTGGTGCAAGTGGTAGTGGGAAATCCACTCTGCTAAAGTCTCTTTATGGAGCACTCAAGCCAGAGACCGGGAGTCTTGTTGTTGCAGGTGTTGAGCTTAAAGGCGTAAGTAAAGGAAAGTTAAATCTTCTGAGAAAACACACAGGGATAGTCTTTCAAGACTATAAACTCATAAAAGAGTGGACTGTCGAAAAGAATATCATGCTTCCTCTTCTGGTTGGTGGTTATGATAAAAAAGTCCAACAAGATCAAGTGGAAAAACTCCTGAGTCATGTGAGACTCAAGCATCAAGCACTGAAGTATCCAAAAGAGCTAAGTGGTGGAGAGCAACAGCGTGTAGCTATGGCTCGTGCACTCTCAAATAACCCAGTGCTTATCTTAGCTGATGAGCCAACAGGGAACCTTGATGATTACTCTTCGCAACTGATTTGGAATCTGCTAGAAGGTGCAAACAAAGACTTGGAGTCAACAGTTATAGTGGTAACTCACCATATACCTGAGGCAATGAGAGTGGAGTACAAGCACTTTCACATAGAATTTGGGAAAATACATGAACGCATTTAAAAATCATCTCTCTTTAATAGTAGCACTTCTAGGGATACTCTTCTCTCTACAGACATTTATAATAGTAGAGCGTGCTATAGATGCATACAAACAAAATCTTGCAAATAACTACTCTTTAGTAGTGGTCAGTAAAAAAAATATCACTGAAAAAACATTTCAAGAGAAGTATAATCTTGTTTCAAATGTTAAAGAGTTAGCTCCTGATAATGTCATTAAAAAGCTAAATTCAGGGATAGATAAAAAGAATATAGAACTCTTAAAGTTAGCACTGCCAAAGTTTTATAGATTACAACTCTCACACTATCCTTCTCCAAATGAGATCAATAGCTTAACAAAATCACTCCTTCGTAACAAAAATATTATGAAAGTGGAAACTTTTGCTAAGAGTCACGATAGTACCTATAAACTGCTTCTACTTTTTAAGAGTGTAATCAGTGTATTTGCTGTTAGTGTGGGAATAATTACTATACTCCTTATCTCCAAAGAGCTTAAAATCTGGCAGTTTAAACACACTGAACGTATGAGTATTATGGGACTTTTTGGTGCACCTACATGGCTAAGTTCTGCGGTACTTTTCCGTCTGGCTATAGTAGATGCACTTATCGCTAGTAGTTTGGCATTTATCCTTTTTAGTTATCTCTCCTCTAGTGATTGGGTTGTTAGTGAACTTACAAATGTAGGAATAAGTATAAAAATATTTGAAACCCTCTCTGACTTTTCGTTGATGTTAGGTGTTGCACTACTTGTTTCTCTTCTTCTTGCATCCTTTATCGTTATAAGCCATAAAGAAGAGGTCTAATGCATTTTTTCGTGCTACTACTCCTCTCTCTTTCACTCTCTTTGAGTGCAAGTTCTACCGATAAAAAGATAAAAAATACAAGTACAAAACTTCATAAGTACTCAAAGAACTACTCAACACTCAATAAAAAAATGTCTGATACAGCTAAAGCTATTTTAAAACAAAAAAGAGCTTTAGAGAAGCAAGAAAAATATCTTTTAGCACTCAAAAAAGAGCTGAAACTTAAAGAACTTAGTTATAAAGAAAATAGTTCACAGCTCATACAAATGAAAAAATCGCAAAATATACTTGCAAAAAAACAGACAAATATAGAGGACAAACTTACCTTCGTTATTGCAAAAAGTGTTTCTCTTTCTGTAGTCTTAGATGAAGAATTTACTCAAAACGAGGAATCTCTAATAGAGTTTGAAGTCCTTAAAGCTATGTTAAAAAAAGAGAAAGAAAAAGCGAAGGTTTTAAGTGAACAGTTTGTAAGAAATGCACAAGATATAGACTTTTTAAATCAACATGCAAGTAGTTTAGAAGTAGCAATAGCCAATATTGATGTTAAACGTAAGAAACTTTTAAAAACAAAAGCAGAAAATAAAAAAGCACTTGCAAAACTTACAAAAGCAAAAAAAGCATATAAGAGAGAAGTACAAGCTCTTCTCAAACGCCAAAATCAGCTTAAAAATACACTTGCAAAGCTTAATATAGTGAAGATAGATGAGCAGAGAAAAGCAAAGCTAGAAAGAGAACGTAAGGTCGCCTTTAGTAAGCAGAAAATTAAATTAGATAAAAATCCTGTAAAAGTGAAGAAGCATGGTAGCTCATATCAAGCACAAAAAACGAAGAAGTATAGAGGACCTAAGACTATAGCACCTCTTGCAAGTTATACTATTACTAAAAAGTATGGAACTTATACAGATCCTATATATGGTATAAAAATCTTTAACGAGTCTATCTCTCTCAAGCCTCGACATGCAAATGCGAAGGTAAAAACTGTCTTTAATGGAAAAGTGATCTATGCAGATAAAACAGCTGTTTTAAATAATATAGTCATAGTTGAACACAAAAATGGGTTGCATACTATATATGCAAATCTTTCGCAGATAAGCCCGAATATAAGAAAGGGAAAGAAGATTAAAAAAGGCTATACGATAGGACGTGTAAAAGATGAACTTATCTTTGAGGTTACACAAAAATCTTATCATATAAATCCTATTAGGCTTTTAAAATAGGACTTTAACTTTATAAAAAACTCTTTTTCGCTATAATTTCGAAAATAAAATTACAGAGAAACATATGAACTTTATACAGACTCGTGGTATTGACAGCAGTAGACCAGCAACGGTTACATTTTCTGAAGCTATTTTGGCACCTATCGCCTCTTATGGTGGACTTTATGTTCCTGAGGCTCTTCCTGAACTTGGGAATGACTTTTTAGAAAAACATCTCAACTCTTCATACAAAGAACTTGCAAAAGATATGCTTAATCGCTTTGAGATTGACATAGACTCTGAGGTTATAGATGAGGCACTTAATCTTTATGATAAGTTTGATGATGGAGCTAACCCTGTTCCTGTTGTCAAAGTAAAAGAGAACCTTTATATCTCTGAGCTTTATCACGGTCCAACTCGTGCGTTTAAAGATATGGCACTACAGCCTTTCGGTGTAGTGCTCTCTTCTATTGCTCAAAAACGCGAAGAGAATTACCTTATACTTGCTGCAACAAGTGGTGACACAGGTCCAGCGGCACTTGAGACTTTTAAAAACCGTGCAAATGTACAAGTAGCTTGTCTCTACCCTGATGGTGGAACTAGTGATGTTCAGCGTTTACAGATGGTAACAGAAGATGCAAAAAATCTTAAAGTTATCGGTATTCACGGTGTTTTTGATGATGCTCAAAATGCACTTAAGCGTCTACTTGCTTCAGATGATTTCAAATCAGCTCTCAAAGAGAAGCATGTTTCTCTTTCGGCTGCAAACTCTGTAAACTTCGGACGAATTATTTTCCAAATCATTTATCACATTCACTCTTACCTAGAGTTAGTTCGTCAAGGTGGCATAACTATGGGTGAGAAGGTCTATCTTAATGTCCCTTCTGGAAACTTTGGGAACGCTCTTGGTGGTTACTATGCATCTAAAATGTGTGTGCCTGTAGAGAAAATAATCATCTCATCAAATGAGAATAATGTTCTTACAAAACTCATAAAAACTGGAAAATATGATCTAAGAGATTGTGCAGTAGTTGGAACAACCTCACCTGCAATGGATATCTTAAAGTCATCAAATATCGAGCGTATTTTATTTGATATGTTTGGTTTCGAGAGAACTCGTGAGCTTATGGAAGACCTTGAAAATCAAAACTTTTATGAGTTAACTGCAGAAGAGCTTACTAAACTTCAGAGCTGTTTCGATGCTGATTTTTGTAATGGAAATGAAGGGAAAAAGTATATCAAAAATATATTTGAGAATGATAACTATCTTATGGATCCTCACACTGCTACATGTATGAAGTCTTATGAGACATGCTCAAACCCAGAGATCAAAACTATAGCTTACTCAACTGCTGAGTGGACGAAGTTCTCACCTGTGATAGCAAATGCTCTTACTGGTGAGAAAGATGCTGAAGATATTGTAGCACTAGAGTCCATCTCTAAGACAGCATCTTTAGCAATCCCTGCGATGATAAAAGGACTCTTCTCAAAAGAGATAGCACAAAATACTATCATAAAGAAAGAAGATATAGAGAAAGAGATTTTAGCATTTATCTAATGCTAAAATTTTTCTTTTTTAGTAAGCTTAAAAATCATCATCATTTTCAAATTCGTTAAGCTCTGCTTGATAGGCAGCATCTTCTTTCGCTTTTAACTCTTTATCACTCATTAACTGTTCTGCTACAAAGTTACCTATATGTGTTTTGTTTTCAAGTTTATAAAAATAGTTATAGGCAAGAATACCCATAATAAAAACTAAGAGAATGACTATACTTTTTTGCATAGCATTGAAAGTTTGTATTTTATCTTTTGTACGAATTTCACATACATCACCCGGACAATGAGTGACTTTTTTTCTTGTGATAGCACCATAGAGCATACAACCCAGACAGATAGAAAAGGCAGACTCTAAAAAGAGGAGAACTAGACAGATGATACAGATAAATACTTTTATAGGATTTGGTTGCCAGTGAATAACAAGAAGATAAAACATAGGTAAGGCAAGGATAAGCCCTAGTGACCATGCAAAGCGTTTTTGTATAGCACCTACATACTCTGGTTTCTGGTTTTGTACAAAGACACGTCCAAGTAGCATACTTGGTGAGTAGCTAGGATTGATCACACGAATAAGAAAATCAAATGTAAAAAAAGAGATAAAGAATCGTGTTACAATTCCGTGTTGTAACATGACAGCATTTGTAAGACTTATGAGCCCAATGGCAAATAGTATCCCTGCCGCTGCACGAGCCTCTCTTTCATTTATAACCCGGACATCATACCCCACTACTTTTTCACCATAGGCAAAGAACTTTTTTATATCCATTTTGTACTCACTTTTTTAGTAATTATAAGGGATGTATTGTAGTCCTTTATTGTTAACGGAATGTTAAATTTTTTGTTTTAAGAGAGCTCAAGAGCTTTTTTGTAAGCACTCTCTATAGCCTGCATACATGCAGACCGAACACCTGCATCTTCGAGTGCTCCATAACCAGCAGCTGTTGTTCCGCCTGGACTCATTACACCATCTTTGAGAAGTGCAGGGTGTATATCTTGAATGAGAGAGCCAAAACCACCAAAGAGACCACGCATGATAGCCATAGCATCATCGCGTTTAAGTCCCTGTTTTACCGCTC
>JALWTK010000197.1 GCA_027082875.1 Sulfurimonas sp.
GGTTTTTAGCGAAAGAGAAACGCGAGATACCTTTTATGGGAGTTCTTGTGACACTTGGACTGAGCTTAACTCTTGCAAATACTATAGACCTAAACGCCATCGCCATCATAGGAAGTGCAAGTTTTCTACTTATCTTTTTTATAGTGAACCTTAGTGCTTTTAAACTGAGAAAAACTATTGAAGCCAAAACAAGTATCTTACTTCTCTCTATAACAGCTACATTTTTGGCGTTAGCAACACTGCTTTATCATACTTATGCATCTAGTCCAAAAGCAATAGTTATCTTTATAAGTTTTATAGCTATCTCCATACTTTTTGAACTTCTTTATGGGACATATATTCGTAAAACTCTCTTTAAACATGGACATTTAGAATGAATATCTTAGGAATCGACCCAGGAACGAGAAATATGGGCTATGCTATCATCAAACTAGAAAATGGTAAAATCTCTCTAGTAGAAGCAGGACTCATAAAGATGAAGGCAGAAAATCTACAGTTTCAGATACCTCAAATGGTCGAAGGTCTTGGCAGAATTTTTGCAAATCATACCATAGATGAAGTGGCGATGGAAGATATATTTTATGCACACAATCCAGCAACAACCATAAAATTAGCCCAGTTCCGCGGTGCCATCATGCTCAAACTCCTCCAAGAGTTCGGACAGTTCCATGAGTACACTGCCTTGCAAGTCAAAAAAGCTCTTACAGGTAAGGGTAAGGCAAGTAAAGAGCAGGTAAACTTTATGGTGAAACGACTACTTAACATAAAAAAAGAGATAAAACCCCTAGATATTTCAGATGCTATGGCTGTAGCTATCACACATTCTCAGCGTGTTCGTTTAGCAAAGAAGTAAATAAATTAGAGTTAAACCATATTTTATAGATAAATAGTTTGGTTATAACCTAACTTATGCTATAGTTATCTAATTAATTATAGGAGTATCTTTGAAAATTGAACAGTTGCACTATAGATTTAGACAGTATTTAAACAATCAAAAAAGTACTTATAGACGCTATTTATGGCGTTTAATCGATCATAAAGAGAAGATGATTGGAATTATTGGGGCTAGAGGAGTAGGTAAGACTACATATATCTTGCAGTATTTAGCATCTCTTCATATACCAATAGAAAAAAAGCTCTATATTAGTGCAGATGATTTAGATATTTCAGATAGTTCTTTACTTGAGATAGCACAAGAGTTCTCTGCATTAGGTGGAAAAATACTGGCAATAGATGAGATACATAAGTATAAAAATTTTGAGCTAGATTTAAAACTTATCTATGATATGCTCGACATTAGAGTGCTCTTTTCTGGTTCATCAGCTATACAACTTGAACACTCAAAGGCAGACCTAAGCAGACGTGCCGTTTTGTACAGAGTAAATGGACTTTCGTATAGGGAGTTTTTGGAGATGAAACTAGGAAGAGAGTTTCAAAACTACTCTCTAGAAAATATTTTAGAAAACCACTCGGAGATCATTAATGATTTTCAAAACTTTAAGCCTTTAGAGCACTGGAGGGAGTACTTAGAGTATGGTTTTTATCCATTCTATTTTCAAAACAAAGACACCTATCATATAAAACTAAGTGAAACTATCAATACAGTTATAGAAGTAGATATACCCTCCATCTTTAAAATAAAGTATGAAAAAATAGTAAACTTAAAAAAACTTACAAAACTCATCTGTATGTCAAAGCCCTTTCAACTCAACATGAAAGAGTTAAGTGCAAAAATAGAGATAGATAGAGAGACACTTTATCTTTATATGCATTATCTACATTTAGCAAAAGTTTTTAACATATTTCGTGCTAAAAGTAAGGGTGACAATATATTTCTAAAACCAGAGAAGGTTTACTTAAATAACTCAAATCTTAACTATAGTTACTGTGGTGAGAGTGAGATAGGCACCATAAGAGAGACCTTCTTCGCTAACCAACTAGGAATGTTACATGATGTAGCTATTGCAAAACAGGGTGATTTTGTAGTTGATGATAAGTATACTTTTGAGATAGGTGGAAAAAATAAAAAATTTAAACAGATAAAAGACATAGAAAATAGCTTTGTTGTTAAAGATGATATAGAAGTCGGATTTAATAATAATATTCCTCTATGGCTTTTTGGCTTTTTGTATTAGGATATAATTAGAAAACTATTTTTTGGAGTAAGTTTTTGAGAAAATTTTTGATGCTTTGTCTTCTGCCTTTGAGCCTTTTTGCTACTGTTACAATAGAGGATGCTTGGCAGAGTGTCAAGGATAAAAACGATGGTCTAAAGGCTAATGGAAGTGATGTGAAACGCTCAGAACTCAAAAAAAGTTCTGCGAAGAGTATGTATCTGCCTTCTGTTACTTTGACAGGATCGTATACTCACCTTTCTGATCCTATTAAAATAGAGGGTGATATTGATTTAGGGGCACTTCCTCTTCCTCTTCCGGGAAAAATACCCTTTAGCATGGATCTCTCAAAACAAGATGTTTTTCTAGCAGACCTACATGTCCTATGGCCACTCTACACAGGTGGGAAGATAGATGCTGCACAAGACATCTATGCAGCACAAGTGCATGAAGCAAAGGCAAGAGCTGAAATGAGTAAGGAT
>JALWTK010000198.1 GCA_027082875.1 Sulfurimonas sp.
ACATCAAAAGAGTAAGTAAAAGTCTCTCCTGGCTTAATGCCCTCAAAACTAATATGAGGAACCCCATCCATTTGGTAAGGAAGAATAATCCCATGCCAGTGAATAGAAGAGTCAACATCTAAGTTGTTTGTGACATGAAGGGTAACTCTCTCACCCTCTTTCCATCTAAGTGTTGGCCCAGCGAGCATGGAGTTTACAGCTGTTGCTACTCTTGGATTACCTGTGATATTTACAGCGGTTTTATTTATGCTGAGATGAAACTCAGTTCCGGTGAGTTCTTTGGTTTTTTTTCTTTGTGTTATCGTGGAGGAAGAAGCTTGTAGGGGGAGAGTAGTGGCAAGTGAAGCGGCTACTACTCCTTTAACAAAAGTTCTTCTTGAAAGCTTACTCTGTGTCTGCATTGTCAAGCTCTTTTTCTTTCTTTAAATCTCTTGTTGCCATAATATCAAAAAGTATTGGAATTATCACAAGACTTAAAATGGCTGAACTTATAATTCCTCCAAGCATAGGTGCTGCAATTCTCTGCATCACTTCACTTCCTATACCGTGAGTGTACATGATAGGAGCAAGACCTGCGAGTATGGCAAAAACTGTCATAAGTTTTGGTCGTACACGTTGTACTGCTCCCTCATAGATAGCGGCATTAAGTTCTTTGAGTCCGAACTCTTTGCCGTACTTCTCTTTTGACTCATCTACAGACTCTTGTAAGTAGACTATCATAACGATGGCGGTCTCCGCAGCAACTCCAAGTAGTGCTAAGAATCCGACAATAACCGCAATACTCATGGCAAAGTGAAGTATATCTATGTAGATGAGTCCACCTAAAAGTGCAAAGGGTAGAGTGAAAAATACTATAAGTGTCGGTAACATTTTTCCTAGTGCAAAGTATATAAGGACTAAAATAGAGAGTAGTACTCCTGGAATAATCCAAACTATCTTTTTCATGGCACTATCGAGATATTGAGACTGTCCAGCCCACTCTACATAATACCCAGGTTCAAACTTGATCTGATCTATAAACTTCTGTGCTCCTGCTACATACTCTTTGGCTGTAACACCCTCTTGCTGTGTAATATAGATAAAAGTAACAGGTGCCGCCATTTCAGACTTGATAACTGAAGCACTCTGCTTATAGTACACTTTCGCAAAGGTAGAGAGAGGCATAAATCCTAACTTTGTTTTAATTTGGATATTTTTTATAGACTCTATACTACGACGTTCATTACCTTCCATACGAAGGGCAATAGGATAACGCTCTAGTCCTTTGTACATAGTAGAGACCTTCAACCCTCCGATAGCTAAAGAAGTGTCTTCAAGCAGAGTCTGCTTCATCATGCCATAGCGCTGCATTGCTTTTTCATCTAAATCGAGATAGATAAAGTAACCAGTACTTGCTTGATCAGCAAAAACTGAAAGAGTTTTATTGTACATTCGTAATTTCTCTTCTATAAGTTTTCCATACTTTTGTAGTCCTGCAGCATCTTTTCCGTAGAGTTTAATCCCGATAGGTGTACGAATACCACTAAGAAGCATGTCAATACGCCCACGAATAGGATAGGTCCATGAGTTTGTAAGCCCAGGAACCTGCAAGGCATCCTCCATCTCTTGGCGAAGAGATGAATAGGTTACACCTTTTGGCCACTCACTTTTTGGTTTGAGACTTATGATAGTCTCAAGCATACCCAGTGGAGCTGGATCAGTGGCAGTGCCAGCACGACCAGCTTTTCCAAAGACCATAGAGACTTCAGGAAAAGACTTTATGATAGCATCTGTTTTTTGTGTGAGTGCTTTTGCTTGGTCAATACTTATCCCATAAGGTGTTACTGGCATATACATAAAAGTTTGCTCATTAAGCATAGGCATAAATTCCCACTTTAGAGAGTTATAAAGTGGGTACATATAACCAAGAGATGCTAAAACCGCTACTATTACAAGGTACTTAAGTTTCAGTCCATAAACAATTATTGGATGATATATCCAGATAAAAAATCTATTTAAAGGGTTTTTATTCTCAGGAATGATCTTACCTTTGACAAAAAATATCATCAGTACAGGTACAAGAGTGATACTTAAAATTGCCCCAGCAGCCATAGCAAATGTCTTTGTAAACGCCAGAGGAGTAAAAAGGAGTCCCTCCTGTCCACTTAGTGCAAAGATAGGTAAAAAAGATACTACAATTAGTGCCAGTGCAAAGAAAATAGGGCGTCCAACAAGCTGAGATGATTTTAAAATAACATCAATTCTTTCTTGATTTGTAGGCAGACGACCATGTTTGTCTTCAAATTTATGCAGCATCTTGTGAGCATTCTCTATCATAACGATGGAGGCATCTACCATAGCACCGATAGCTATGGCAATTCCTCCAAGGCTCATGATATTTGAGCCTATTCCAAAGAGTTTCATCAGTCCAAACGTCGCTCCAACTGTAAGAGGAAGAACAATAAGTACGATAAGAGAAGAACGCAAATGGAGTAAAAAGAGCCCAATTACGATAATAACAATAATACTCTCCTCAATGAGAGTATGTTTGAGAGTCTCAACAGCTCCATCTATAAGCCCTGAACGGTCATAAACAGTAGTCACATCTACACCATC
>JALWTK010000199.1 GCA_027082875.1 Sulfurimonas sp.
GAAAAATCTTAGTGAACTCACAGACTTTTACTACAATCACCTCTACCCAACACTTCAAGAGCTAGAAGCGCAAAGAAAAGCTCTTCGCAACAGACTCTACAAGGTCGCTGGAGTTCTTGGAATCATTGCACTTTTTATCGCTATCTTTTTGCTTCAAAATGGTGCACCTTTTGATACTTTCATCTTTCTTGGTTTTGGACTTGTCTTTATGGGTGGACTCATCTATAAATTTTTCATCAAGGACTATACTTCTGCATTTAAAGAGGGTGTCATTCGCCCACTTATAGCTGCTATAGACTCTAAGCTAAAGTACTCTCCACTACTAAGTATCCCAAACCATCACTTCTCTAACTCTCACCTTTTTAGTACAAAGGCTGATAGGATGAAAGGTAATGATCTGGTTCGTGGAAGTATAGATGGTGTGAAGATAGAGTTTTCAGACTTTCATGCTGAAGAAAAACACACTAACTCTAAGGGTCAGACCTCATGGAGTACACTATTTCAAGGGCTCTTTATAGTGAGTGAGTTTCCAAAAAGCTTCAAGGGTACGACAGTAGTCCTCCCAGACACAGCACAGAGTACTTTTGGAGACTATATAGGCTCTTTTTTACAGTCAAATAACTTCTCAAGAGGTGAACTCATCAAGATGGATAATCCTGTGTTTGAGAAAGAATTTGTAGTCTATGGAAGTGATCAGATAGAAGCTAGATATATCTTAACTCCTGCCCTGATGGAGCTACTACTTGGGTTTAAAAAACGAACAAAAGAGAAGATACTTGTCTCTTTTACTTCAAACAGACTCTACCTTGCTATAGACTATAACAAAGATCTTTTCGAGCCATCTGTCTTTCATTCACTATTAAAGTATAAAATAGCAATGGAATATATTAGCACTCTTCATCTTGCCATAGGCATAGTAGAAGAGCTTAAACTTAACCAAAAACTCTGGAGCAAAATATGAAACTCAAACTTACACTCGTAGCCCTACTCGCTACACTTAATCTCTATGCCTTAACAGTAGGTGAAACACCAAAAGAGGTATCTATCTCTGGCGATAACGGTGGAATGGTCGCTGATGGAAGTGAGTGGAACTCAAAGAGCATCAAAGATAAAGTTTATGTAATGTTTTATGTAGATCCTGATGAAAAAGATGTCAACGAGCATTTTTCTCAAGCACTTAAGAAAAAAAACTATCGTGAAAAAGGGGACTTTGGAAGTATTGCTATCATTAACTTAGCTGCTACTTGGAAACCAAACTTTATCATAGAAAAGATTCTCAAAAGCAAGCAAAAAGAGTTTCCAACTACTATCTATGTAAAAGACAAAAATAGTGTTTTAGTCAAAGAGTGGGAAGTAGCTGATGATGCTTCGGACATTCTCATCTTCGATAAATCTGGTAAGCTCCTTTTTTACAAATCTGGAAAGATGGAAGATACAGATATCCAAAAAGCATTTTCACTCATAGAGGCTAACCTTTAGTATGAATAGTGAAAGTAGTATCTTAGCTCTCAGTTTTAAGGATCTCTTTACTTCTAAGATGATCAAGTACTCCGTACTGCCCTTTATCCTTAGTATGCTTGTTCTTTATACTCTCTTTTTTGTATTTGCAGGAATGGGGCTAGACTCTCTTGGAAGTATGGAGGTTCACTCTAGTAGCACGACTATACAAAATGGCATCCCAAATACTGACACCTACACTGCCACACTTGAGGGCACTGCTCTTATCCAGTGGCTTAT
Organism: Sulfurimonas sp.; assembly: GCA_027082875.1. Classification (GTDB taxonomy): domain Bacteria; phylum Campylobacterota; class Campylobacteria; order Campylobacterales; family Sulfurimonadaceae; genus Sulfurimonas. The sequence continues at coordinate 1,738 of JALWTK010000199.1, forward strand.
GAGTCATGCCATCACCTCATGGATAGCAACTTTTCTTGTTTACACCGTAGGAACACTTCTTACACTCTACTTCTCTATCTTTGTAGCAGTTCTCATAGTAGGTTTTTTAACTCCAGTTATCTTAAAAGAGGTACAAAAACGCCATTATATTGATGTTGAAATGATAGGACACTCAAATATCTTTGCCGGACTACTGTTAACACTTAAGTGGCTAGCTGTCATGCTTTTAATGTTCATCGCTTTTATACCTCTGTACTTCATTCCTATAGTAAACATCATCGCGTTTAATCTCCCTCTGTACTACTTTTTTCACAAGATGATGACATATGATGTAGGCTCAACTATCTGTACGAAAGAGGAAAACATGAAGATAAAGTTCTTTCATGCCTCGACTCTTAGACTCAAAACTTTAGGGCTTTATCTTGTCTCTCTTATCCCTTTTGTGGTCTTTTTTGCTTCCGTATTTTACATCATCTATCTCGGTCACTCCTACTTTTTAGAGACTCGTAAAATGAGACTAGAGTCTTAGCATGATAAAAGTGCATCAACTTTCAAAAGTTTTTAAAGAAACTAGAGTTGTAGATGCACTTGATCTCGAAATACAAAAAGGTGAAATATTTGGCTTACTTGGGCCAAATGCTGCGGGAAAGACAACGACTATCCGTATGCTCTGCCAACTTCTCAAGCCAACAAATGGTGAAGTCACTATAGCTGGTATAAATCTTCATGAAAAATCTGATAGGCTCAAACACTCCATAGCTTATGTAGCCCAGTACTTCGGTCTCTATGATGAACTCACTGTCTTAGAAAACCTCAAGTTTTATGCCTCACTTTATAAAGA
>JALWTK010000200.1 GCA_027082875.1 Sulfurimonas sp.
CTTCCCCTTTTACGAAAAATAAATCCATACCCATTTCATCAGGAATAACTAAGATATCACTAAAAAGTATTGCAGCATCTACTCCAACAATATCAACAGGTTGGAGTGTTACTTCACATGCCTTTTTAGGGTCGTGACATAGGTTTAAAAAGTTTCCAGCCTCAGCACGCACTGCCATATACTCTGGAAGATAACGTCCCGCTTGTCTCATCATCCATACTGGTGTATATGGAGTCTCTTTACCTAAACATGCATCTACAAATATTTTACTCATTTTATTTCCCTTAATAATTTTTTATATTGTTTCTTAGTTTAATGTTTTCCGACTTTACCAAGAAAATATAAACCAACAGCTACAGCCGTGATTGAAAGTGCAAAATAGAGCATATCTAAGGCTCCATGATATTCTGTATGTCCCACTTTTTGAAAAAATCCAACAACTAAAACCATTACAATTACTTTACTAATCTTATCTTTAAGCTGATCAAGTGAATGAATAGCAAGAATCTTATTATCTTCGCCATCTTCCTCTTTTGCTGCATCTATATCTGAAATAAAAAGTTCATAGAGTCCAAATGCAAAAAGAAGCATAACTACACCTATAAGATATAAGTCAACAGCACCAATAATACCGCCCACTACATCTTCATGAAAAGTTTTTGGATGTCCATGATGTAAGTAAGTATTTATAACAAATTTTGCTGTCTCGTAGACATCAACGGAAGCAACAATAAAAAGAACAACGGCACCAATTATTCCAAAAATAACAGCAAGTATAATCATAAAACGAGAAGACCAAAGTCCTCCTTCAAAAATTCTTTCCATTATTATGCTTCTTCTTCTTGAAACTCTATCCATTTTTGAGCAATACGAACAGCATTTGTAGCAGCACCAACACGTAGGTTGTCAGCAACTATGAAAAGATGTAACATGTTTTTAGCATATACATCATTTCTTATACGCCCTACAAAAGTTTCATTTTTATCTACACAAGTTGCCGGCATAGGATAGAGTGCTTCATCCGGATTATCAAGGATAACAAGATTTGGTGCACGAGATAAAATCTCTCTTGATTCATCGGCATTTACCTCAGAGTCAAAAGTAAGTGTAAGTGCTTCTGCATGACCACGAAGAGTAGGTACACGAACACAAGTGGCACTAAGTGCTACATCTTTATTAAGGATTTTAACAGTTTCATTGACCATTTTCATCTCCTCTTTTGTGTAGCCGTTATCAGTAAAAACATCAATCTGAGGAATAACATTAAGAGCGATTTGCTGGTTAAAAGCTTTGTGCTCTGCATCACTTAAAGTAAAGGCAAAGAAAGCTTGCATCTGGTTTACTAACTCTTCCATTGCAGTTTTACCAGCTCCACTTGTTGCTTGGTAAGTTGAGACATCAACACGAGTTAAGTCATAAGCCTCATCGAGGGGCTTAAGTGTTTGAACCATCTGTATAGTTGAACAGTTAGGATTTGCAATGATTCCAGTCTGTCTCCATTTTTTAATGTCCTGTGGATTTACTTCAGGTACTACTAAAGGAGTGTTCTCATCCATTCTAAAGTGAGAAGTATTGTCAATGACTACTGCTCCAGCTTTGACAGCAGAAGGTGCGAACTCAGCACTTACACTTCCACCAGCAGAAAAAAGTGCTATGTCCACTTTATAATCAGCAAATACATCATGTGTTAACTCTATAATAGGAAGTTCTTCCCCATTGTACTCTACACTTTTTCCTACACTTCTTGAACTTGCAAGAGGGATAAGTTTATCTAGTGGAAAATCTATCTCTGCTAAGACTGTTAAAATCTCTTCACCAACGGCACCATTTGCACCTACTACTGCTACATTATATGTTTTGTTGCTCATATTTATAATCTCCTATAATTTTTAATTTTACTATTTTCGTACATCAAGAAATAGTTCATCTTTTTGAATCTCTTGCGTTTCACTCAGTATAACAGAACGCTCTACAACTGAGATAAGCTCACGGATATTTCCTGGCCAGTTGTAGTCTAGGAGCTCGCTTTTTGCCTCTGTAGAAAATATTTTACTTTCAAAACCATACTTTTCACAGTTACTTTTACATGTTGCCTCAGCAATCTCTAATATCTCATCTTTTCGCTCACAAAGTGGAGGAATATGAAGAGGAATTGTATTTAAACGGTAGTAAAGATCCTCTCTAAACTCACCGTTTTGTATTTTCTCATTTAGGTTTGCATTTGTTGCTGAGACTACTCGAATATCTATTTTAATGCTTTTAGAAGAACCTAAACGGCGTACCTCTTTTTCTTGAAGTGCACGCAGCAATTTGGCTTGAACACCATAAGGCATCTCACCTATCTCATCTAAAAAGAGTGTACCTCCATTTGCTAACTCAAACTGTCCTGCTTTTGCTTCACTTGCATCAGTAAATGCACCTTTTTCAAATCCAAATAACTCACTTTCTATAAGGTTGTCAGGGATCGCTGCCATATTTAGAGCAATAAAAGGTTTTTTAATGCGGGGAGAGTTTTTGTGTATGTAAGAAGCAAAGACCTCTTTTCCAACACCACTTTGTCCAAGTAGTAAAATACTTGCATCTGTTTTAGATGCTTTATCAGCGATGTTTAGTATTTTAGTAAGAGCATCACTTTTTCCAAGGAAACCACTGTTGATATTTTTTTTACTCTTTGGTGCACACTTCTGTACTTTTTGGATCTTATCTTCGCGTTTAATGGCACCGATGAGATCATCTATCTCAAATGGCTTGAGTAAAAAATCTTTTACTCCAAGATGAATCGATTCAATAGCTCTTGTGAGTGTTGCATTTCCAGTCATGATAATAACTTCAAAACGTCCATTAAGCTCTTTTACAAATTCAATACCATCCATTTTAGGCATATTTATATCTGTAATAACAAGATCAAAACTATCATCAAGTTTTTTAAGAGCATCTACTGCATTTTTGTAGGTGATGACTTCAAACTCTTTATAGTCCACCATAGCAAGTTCAAGAGACTTACGCATATTAATATCATCTTCAACTATTGCAATTTTCACTAAGTCTCCTATTTGAGGGCTATTTTAAAGGTGAAATTTTAACAAAAGTATCATTAAAATCGACTTTGAAGCAGGTTGTTTTTAGAGTAAGAAGTGTTGTTGAGCTATTAATATAATTTCTTGTACTCTCTGTGTGGTGTACACTGAGCCCAAGTTTATGAATATACTCAATAAATCTTTCGTTATTTGTATTGAGAATCTTGTGTAAGTTTTTATCATCTCTAGTTTCAAAAATAATTGGATTATAGGGTGTACCTTGACATTTTTGCATTGATTTGGCGATTTGTAGGGATTCATTGTAGAGGGTAGCATCTTTTATAAGGTAGCGGTAAGATATGAGGTATTCACTTGCATGAAGAGCAAGTGAAAAAAGAAGGAAAAAGAGTGTTACTGAAACTGAGCGTGAGATATTTTTATCTCCATCTCTACTTCACAAAGTCCCTCTTTAAAAGTTGTTTCAACAATGTTGGCATTTCTTACCATAGCCTGTACGGAAGTTCTTACAGTTGAGCGTTTAACCATCATGTTTTTAATGAGATCTTGCCCATCAACACGAACACCTTTTACTTTTTCAGCGATAAGTCTATATGCATCAGCTACAGCAGCACGCTTAGCAAGTGCATAAGCTTGTGCTGGTGAAGATGTATTCATCGGGGCAACTCCTTGACCAACTACACTGATAAGTAGGTCTTCATTGACTGAAAGAACTGGATCTTGCTCCTGTTGCATAGTTTCTTCTTTTGCTTGCATATTCTCATTTGTTGCAGATACTGGACAGTTTACATTTACTGTAGTATTAGTAGAAGGTGTTGTTGTTATTGTTGGTACTTCTTGCACTTGTGTTTGCTCTGGTACTGCTTCTACAGAGGAAACTACTATTGGTTGGGGTGTAGCAAAAAGTGATGTAACACTAAGAAGTGCTACTAATACTAATGACTTTTTCATTACATATCCTTAAGGCGGAGTACAAGTACTCCTATTATATTAGTTTTCTTTAGCAAAAACTATTCCAAGATAAGTCTGTCTTGAAGCTCTTCGCCTTCATCTTCATCTTTTTCCTCTTTTGGACAGCGAGAGATACTTGCTACATCATCACCTTTAACTATATACACACCAGAAGTATTTCGGCTTGATTTTGAGATGGTCTGCATATCTACACGAATCATTTTACCTGATTTTGTCAGTGCCATCATATCCATCTCTTCATCAACCATAAGACAACCTATGATATTTTTACCAGTTTTAGCAGTCATCTTCATTGCGATAACACCAGAACCACCACGGTTAGTAAGTCTGTATTCACCAGCATCAGTACGTTTACCAATACCTTTTTCAGCAATCATAAGAATCTCTTGCTCATCATTCGCAATGATGTTCGCATCAACTACTTCATCACCCTCATGTTTAAACTTAATACCACGAACACCACGAGTTGAACGACCCTGTTCTCGAGTTTTTTCTATCTCAAACTTAATACATTGAGCAAATTTTGTTACGATAAAGAGATAGCGAATATCTTGATTAGCAATTTTTGCTGTGATAAGTGCATCATCATCATCAAGAACAATAGCACGAACACCATTACTTCTAATGTTTGAAAATTCACTTAGGTTTGTACGTTTTACAACACCATTTTGAGTGAAGAAGACAAGACCTTTATCTTCACTAAAGTCAGTTGTAGGAATGATAGAACGGATTTTTTCATCTGCTACAAGGTTGATGAGATTTACAACAGCTTTTCCTTTAGCTATACGGCTTCCCTCAGGAATACGATACACTTTTAACCAGTGAAGTTGACCACGATCAGTTACAAAGAGTAGGGTGTCATGTGTGTTACATGTAAAAAAGTTCTCTATAAAGTCATCTTCATAAGTAGTAACAGCAGTTTTACCTTTACCACCGCGTTTTTGCTTTTCATAAGCTGCAAGTGGCACACGCTTAATGTAGCCACGATGAGTAATTGTAACAACCATAGGCTCATTTGGAATAAGATCTTCGATGTCTATGTCATCATAGTCATCTTCGATATCAGTACGACGCCCTTCAGTGTAAGTTGCAGCTACTTCATCAAACTCTTGGGCAATGATACCTTTGAGTACCTCTTCGCTTTTGAGGATAGACTCTAAGTAGTTGATGAGTTTCATAAGTTCTGCTAACTCATTTTCTATCTTCTCAATCTCAAGACCAGTTAAACGCCCAAGTCTCATAGCAACGATACTTGATGCTTGAATTTCTGAGAAGTTGAACTCTGTTACGAGATTTTCTTTCGCTTCTTCTTCATTAGTAGAAGCACGGATAACACGAATAACTTCATCGATGATATCGATAGCCTTTTTTAGACCTTCTAAGATGTGTGCACGTGCTTTTGCTTTTTCAAGATCAAAAATAGTACGACGAATGATTACAGTTTTACGGTGATTGATAAACTGTTTAAGAATCTCTATAATTCCAAAGATACGAGGTTCTTGGTTCAATATAGATAGCATGATGATACCAAAAGTAGTCTGCATGCTTGTTTGTTTAAAAAGATTGTTAAGTACTATTTCACTCATCGCATCGCGTTTAAGTTCGATAACTACACGCATACCGTCACGGTCAGACTCATCACGAATAAGTGAAACACCATCTATCATTTTGTCTTTTACAAGGTTTGCAATGTTTTCAATAAGGCGAGACTTGTTAACTTGGTAAGGTAACTCATCAATAACAATAATCTCTTTTTTCGCCTGTTGCTCAATATGTGTCTTGGCACGTACTTTAATACGTCCACGACCTGTGTCATAAGCCTCTGTGATACCTTTTTTACCAAAAATGATACCACCAGTTGGAAAGTCAGGTGCTTTGATGTGCTCCATAATCTCAGGGAGTGTAATAGCTGGATTGTCAAGAAGTGCTTTAAGACCGTTAATAATCTCCGTAGGGTTATGCGGAGGAATATTTGTAGCCATACCAACTGCGATTCCTGAAGAACCATTTATAAGAAGGTTTGGAACGCGAGTAGGCATAACATCGGGCTCTTTTGTAGTACCATCGTAGTTGTCTATCATGTTGACAGTGTTTTTATCGAGATCTTTGAGAAGCTCTCCTGCATACTTTGTCATACGAGCTTCCGTATATCTCATCGCAGCTGCAGAGTCGCCATCAACAGAACCGAAGTTCCCTTGACCATCTACAAGTTCCATACGCATAGAGAAGTCTTGCGCCATACGAACAAGTGCATCATATACTGCAGTATCACCGTGTGGGTGGTACTGACCGATCACATCACCAACGATACGTGCTGATTTTTTGTACTTTGCTCCGTGAGAGAGGTTGAGTTTGTCCATTGCATATAGTATACGTCTATGCACTGGTTTTAAACCATCTCTAACATCTGGTAAAGCACGTCCTACGATAACACTCATGGAGTAGTCAAGGTAAGAGTTCTGGAGAGTCTTTTCTATATTTATCTGTTCTATATCGTCGTTTGTTAGCAAGTCAGCCATTAATACACCCTATGTAATTAAAAATAAATTCATTAATAATACCTAAAAATTACTTAAGAAAATGTTTAAACTTCATAGATTTTGTTGAAAAAATATATTGATTAAATATTAGGCATAACAATGGTCTTACTCTTCTTGAATGTATGGCATACTTCAGGCGAAATAAAAATTCAAAAGGATTCACATGAAGAAATGGTTATTAGCACTTTTATTTGCTTTACCAACACTTGTACTTGCAGATGATGCACCTACATTAGATACGGGAGATACCGCATGGATGATGATGTCTACTGCCTTAGTACTTCTTATGACACCAGCTGGTCTAGCACTATTTTACGGTGGTATGACAAGAAGTAAAAATGTATTAAATACATATGCTATGGTTTTTGGAGCATTTGTAGTTGCATTTGTTGTATGGATAGTTGCAGGTTACTCTATCGCGTTTGGAACAGCTGAGTCAGCTGCAGTTCAAAATGTAATGGGTGGATTTGGAAATGTACTTCTAAATGGTATTAGCTGGAAAGATTTAAGTGGAACATATCCTACTTATGTATTCGTTGCATTCCAAGGAACTTTTGCTGCTATTACAGTTGCTATCGCTTCGGGTTCTGTAATCGAGCGTATTAAATTTTCTACTTGGATAGTATTTGTAGCTATTTGGGGACTTGTAGTATATGCTCCAGTTGCTCACATGGTATGGGGTGGAGACGGTGCCTTACTTTTTGATGCAGGCGCACTAGACTTCGCTGGTGGTACTGTTGTACACATGAATGGTGGTTTAGCTGGTTTAGTACTTGCTATCTTAGTTGGTAAACGTACTGGATACCCAAAAACTGCTATGAAACCTGCAAATGTAATGTTAACTGCATTAGGTGCAGCTATTCTTTGGTTCGGTTGGTATGGATTTAATGCAGGATCTGCATTTGGTGCTAATGCTGTTGCTGGAGTTGCTCTCCTTACTACGACTATTGCTACAGCTGCTGCTGCTATCACATGGATGGTTGCTGAGTGGGTTGTTTACAAAAAACCTACACTTTTAGGAATCGCTACTGGTGCAGTTTCTGGTTTAGTTGCTATTACTCCTGCTGCTGGTTTTGTTAGTGTTGGTGGTGCTTTTGTTGTTGGTATCGTTGGTACACTATTTGCATTCTGGGGTGTTACAGTACTTAAGAAAAAACTTGGTTATGATGATTCACTAGATGCTTTTGGTGTTCACTTTTTAGCTGGTCTTTTTGGTGCACTTGCTACTGGTCTTTTAGCTGTAAAAGATGCAGACTTACTATGGGACGGACCACTTAAAGAGTCTGGAGATAGAATGGGACAGTTCATGGTTCAAGTTGAATCTGTAGTTGTTGTTGGTCTCTTTACACTTGTTGGTACTGTTGTTGTTTACTACATCGCTACTGCGTTAACTGGTGGTGCACGTGTTGATGAAGAGCAAGAGTCTATGGGTCTTGACGAATCAGTTCATGGTGAAAAATACTCTAACTCTTAATTGAGTTAGATTATAAATAAAAAATAACTTTTATAAGGATTTATAGATGAAAAGAATTGAAGCGATAATCAAACCGTTTAAATTAGAAGACGTAAAAGATGCACTTGCAGAGATCGGTATTACTGGTATGACTGTAAGTGAAGTAAAAGGTTACGGTAGCCAAAAAGGTCACTCTGAGCTTTATCGTGGTGCTGAGTATGTTGTAGACTTCTTACCAAAAATCAAGATGGAAATGGTTGTCTCTGAAGATATGGTAGAAAAAGTTACAAGTACTATTGTAGAAGTAGCACGTACTGGTAAGATTGGTGATGGTAAAATTTTCGTTAGCGACATCGAAAAAATCATTCGTATTCGTACTGGTGAAGAGGACAGTGAAGCTATTTAGTTTCTGTCACCTCCGTATATGCCTCTTTGGCATATACAAATTTACTCTTGTTTTTCCTCACTTTTAACACTTCTATAACAAACATTTTGTTACCATCTTTTTATGATACGACACTCTAGCTCTTTTTTCATTTCACTTCTATTACATGCACTTATTGTGGCTCTTTTATTTATGGCTTATAGAGAGTATAAAACAACTGTAGCAGAGAAAAGTGATGAACGTATGGTCTGTGTGCAACTCTCCTGCATGAGTGAAAAAAGCACTCCTCCTTCAGTAGAAAAACAAGTAAAAAAGATTCCACCAAAAAAAATCAAACAGAAAATAAAAAAGATCATAGTAAAGAAAGATAAGGTGATAATTAAGAAGAAAACTGTTCAGCCTAAAACTCTTTCTAAACCGATACCTATGCCTGTCGTGATACCTGAGGTTGAAGAGGAAGCCTCAGTAGAAAAAGTAGTTACTCCTGCTCCTCAAAAAGAAGCACTACAAAAAAATGGAAGGGCAGAACAAAAGAAGCCTGTCAAAACAGAGATAGAAAAAGTAAAGTCACCAGAAGAAGAGTATGTAGAAGAGCACTTAGCAGAGATAGTAGCACTCTTGCAAGAAAACCTTTACTACCCTAGACGAGCTAGAAAACGAGGAGTGCAGGGTGAAGTAGTTATCCGTTTCACACTTTCAAAAAATGCAGAAGTCTCAGGCATAGAAGTGCTCTCTTCAAAGAGTGATATCTTAAGTCGAGGGGCGATAAAAACAATAGAAAACATAGAATACAAACTTCCAAAACCAAAACAGAGACTCACTTTTAATGTCCCTATCTCCTACTCACTTAACTAAAGAGATAAGTTCTTTAAATCTTTGAGATAGTTTTCAAGTTCTGATATGAGTCTCTTCCTAAAACGCGAAGGACTAATGACCTCTATGTGTGGTAGCCAAGCCTTTATAAGGTTATCTACATCTTCATCCGTACTCACAGTAAAGCTGACAAGTAGACTACCATCCTTATTTTCTTTGAGAATCTCTTGAGAAGTGAGATGCTTTTTGAGTTTGAAGTAGTGGGCTATCTCTTCTTTTACTCTGACCTTTACTTCAAAACTATTTCCATCTTCAAACCAAGCCGTATGAACATTTTCTAGTACAGCATCTATATCTGCATAGGTTTTACTAAAGACATGAGTACTAGCACGAAACTCTGTAATATTTGCGATGAGATAAGTTTTTATTTTCTTATCTTCCGTGTCTCGAGCAAGTAGATACCAGATGCCATCAAATGCTGTCACCTTGTATGGTAGAACTGTAGAGGTGATCTCGTTACTAGTTACCTTAGAAGTGTTGCGTTTAGAGATGGCATCTTCTATTTTATTTAAGAGTTCCGAGTCCATATTTATCTCTTGAAATCCCTCTTTTTTGATGTTATAGGGATTGAAGAAAAGAGGATTCACGAGTTTTGCACGAATAGCATGTAGTTTTTTATCAGTTTTCTCATCTATGCCATGAATGGAGTTGAGTGCAAGTTCTGCTACGAGAAGTTCCTCTTGTTCTAATGCAAGGGCAGTGATATCATAATGTTCATCAAGATAGACAATGTTTTTACGAAGTTCTATGGGAAAGAAATGCATACGCTCCACATCTCTTCTGATGGTTCGATCACTTACATTGTGTTCCTCTGCAAGCTCATCGATAGGGATAGACTTTCTCTCTTGTAAAGCTTGCATCATGAGTAGTACTCGTGCAAACATTTTATCGTGATCTGATACTGCCACTTCTTTCTCCTCATGATTAAGTACTCAAAGAATAGCAAAATAAACTTTAAGATGCCCAATACTCCTCTAAAGAATCTAGATGATGCTCTTCATCAGATTCTTGGTTATTCAAAGATTTCTTGATGGAGAGTAGGTACGAGCTCACTTCACTATTGAGATAGTCAATGTTACTTTTACTGAGTGACTCTCTGATATACTCTTTTTTAGTTTTGATATCTAAAACTATTAGCTTATTATCTCTAAAAAGTCTTGCATCATACTCGAGTATCACTGCTGCACTTTTGTACTTATAGAGAAAATTTTCTAAGACATTAAGTCTTTTTTGGTAGAGATACTCCACTTTTATTTTATGTTCACTCTCTAAAAAAAGTGGCTTAGCAATATGTATCTCTTCAAAGTTGTCCTCTGAACTTAGAAACTCAAAACCTTCTAAGTAAGAGAGTTCATTTTGAGACTCTAACTCTTCATCAGTTGAACTTTTATAGTAAAACTTCTTTGTTAGATTTCCCATAAGAGCATCAAACTTCTCCTCTTTGAGTTTCTCTTTGAGAAGTGCAGAGTTTTGAGTGGCTAAAAACATATCTACTTTCGCCTCACGTAGAACATCTATGGGGATGTCACTCTTCTCACTTACTACACGTTGCACTTCATCTATAAAGATAGAGATAGGGTTGATATGAATACTTTTTGTGCGTTTACTCAGCTCATAGAGTATAGTATTGCTCAGAGACTCAACTACTGAGTTTGAGAGTGACTCTACATTTATGATGATAATCTTGCCTTGGTTAAGAGCTTTAATGATATCAAGTGAGTTTGTATTAAAAGAGCTGTTCTGTGAAAGACTCAGTAGTGGAGCAGTCAGAGAACCCATGATGTTTTGAGTTAGGTTTTCGTTAGAGTCCCCACCAAAACTCTCTAAAGAACTACTATTTGCATCTATGATGATCTTGTACTTCTCTTTGAGTGTGATGAGCTGAAAAAGTTTCTCTTTGAGCTCTTTTGTCGCTCCTGACTCAGCATAAGCAGACTTCACCGACTCTTTTATGAGTTTGTCAAACTCTTTTTCTAAAAACGAAAGATATGATACAAACTCTTTGAGTGTATCAAATGTCTTACACACTTCTACTAAAGAGTTGAGGTTTCTGATAGTCGGGTACTTAACATTTCCAACTTCAAAGTACTCGCGTTTTACACCGTCAAGTTTGTAAAGTTCTTTTGCGAATGCTTCTATGCCTTTGAGGACTTGAAGTACTGTTTGGCCTAATGACTTTGCACTATTTTGCCAGTACTGAGAATCTTTACCATGGTTGAGTATAACATCAAAGAACTTGTCCAGAGCATCTTCATCCATGTTCTCTATAAGGTTGATAGACTCACCCCAAGGCTTCCCTATCTCTATAACATCATCAAGGCGCGAAGTCTCTAGTGCAAAGCTTTTTACACTCAAATGCTCTTTACCCTTGTAGTCATAAAGCAGTATACCATGTCCAAGTTCAAGGCGTTTTTTGAGGTTGGAGTAGATATAACTAGAAGTCTTTCCTGCTCCTGTCTCCCCAAATGCGATAGAGTGTGTAAACGTCTCAGGAACGAGTATAGAAGTTTCTATCTTTGTTGTAGTTGTCTCTTCTTGTTTTATAAATCCCATAGTTGCCATCTTGTGCTCCTTGATGTTTGATAAGAGAAGTATAAGCAGAAGTTGTGACAGCTTGTGTCACAAAGAAGAATCTTTTTGAGAAGCCACACTCATTAGTTCATAGTTGTTCATAGGATCACTTGTATCACTTACTATACAAGCGGTGAGTCTATTTCCATAAACACAGCCTGTATCTATCCCTAAAGAGTGAGTATCTACCTTTACTTCTTTAAAAGCTTCATGTCCATAGATGATGATACCTTGCTTACCATCATAAAGCTCACTCCAAAAAGTAGAACTCTCATCTTCCGAGCCTAAAGCAAGAGGAGTCTTCTCATCCTTGAGGTATCTTATCCAGAGTAACTTCTCTAAGTCCTTCTTCTTGGCACTCTCTAAGTCGATGTTGTTTAGTATCCCTGCATGAAGTAGTGTAAGATTATCTATCTTTATGAAAAATGGCAGACTCTCTAAAAACTCTAAGTCACCTTCATCAAAGCCATTAAAAAGGCTAAGTCTCCTTTCATCGAAGTTCATAGGGTTGTTTTTTTCTGTTTTGAGATATATATCATTATGCCTTTTATAGCGAAGGTATCTGTACTCGTGGTTTCCGAGTACCGACTCTATGCCATTTTCTCTTACATATCGAAAGAGCTCATTTGAGTGTGGACCGCGATCTACTATATCGCCTATGACTATCTCCCTGTCATCAGGAGATGGTTGTATTTTCTCTCTAAGTGCTATAAACTCATCAAGACATCCGTGGAGGTCTCCGTAGATTATTATTTTATTTTTTTGCATTTACTACTCCTTTTATAAAAGTGTGAATTTTTTATTAGAAAAGAATAGTATCAAAATAAAATGACAGCTCATGACAAAAAATAAATGACACATGCTGTCACAAACTTCTTTTATACTTTTAAAATAAGAGGAGTATGATATGACACGAGTAGAAATAGCAAAGCTTATAAAAGAGTCATCAGCTGGAGTGAAAAAGTTTATGTTTGTGAGTAGTGGGTATGTGGATTCTCCATTTATCTCTAAGTTTGCGACACTAAACAAGCATGAGTACAATGCTGCTTACTATAGTGTTTACTCCCTCGCTGCAAATCCGGCTATACATTATGTGACAGTGCTTAGTCTTTATAAAGATACTTATACTTTGAAGTGTGGTGATGCATATTTAGAGGGTGCTATTAGCGAAGAAACTCTTAAAAATCTTATAAATGTGACATTAGAAAAAGCACAAAGTACAAACAAGAGTCTACCATCTCTGCTTCAAGCAAACTACAACATTGCTCCTAGAAGTAGTACTTGTACATTTAACCAAAAAAACTATGAGCAAGTGGATTTTTTGTGTGAGCATATAAGTAACTTCTTGGCAAATCTCCCAAAAGATGTACTGAGTAAACTCTACACAAACTACCATAAAACACTCTATGGTATCAACGATGGAAAGGTATCCCCAGAGCTTCAGATGAAGTTCAAACGCTATGCTTTTAAAAAACATATACTTTTAGAGGGAGATAAGGGGAGTGGGAAGACCTATACTGCTACTTCTTGGGTGAAGGAAAATAATTTTACTCAGATATTTATAGGTGGGCATGAGCAGTTTGAGTCTATAGACTTTTTGGGGCATTACATCCAGCAGAAATCTGGTGAGCTTGTCTGGAAAGATGGGGCTCTGAGTGAGGCTTATAGAAAAGCAGCCTTAGGAAAAAAAGTCGTAGTTATCATAGATGAGATACTTCGTATACCAAAACGTGAGCTCAACCTGCTTATCTCTGCACTCTCGCCTATAGATGGTTCCTATACTTTAAGAACGGGACGGGCTGAGTCTTCACAAAACGGTATAGCCAAAGAGGAAGTCCTTCTCGCCCCAGCACAAAACCTTTGGGTTATAGGGACTACTAATGTCGGTGCAGCTTATGCAGTGGAGAGTATGGATGAGGCACTTAGTGATAGGTTTAAGCCCATACGAAAAGATACTACAGAAGAGGAGCTAAGAAAGATACTTCTCTCCACTGTCCAAAAGCGAAACTTCTCTAATGAACATGTTGAAAAACTGATGCAGTTTTACATAAAGATGAAGCGACTCTACACAACAAATATACTCACGAAGATAGTAAATATCCGCCAACTTTGTGAGGCTATAGAGATAGCAACACATCAAAACGAGATAAAAGAGATCATAAAAGACTCGTTACTTCTATGGGTAGAGAGAGACTTCGATGGCAGACCAAACAGTGAACAGGTTTTAGCTGTACAGAGTGTGATAGGAAAAATCTATGTCTAAAGAGGAGATGATAAAAGTACTCAAAGCATACTATATACAGTTACAGATAGATGAGGTACTTCCTCCTGAAGTGTATGAAATCTATGTAAAACCTGACTTTAACACTGCATCCTGGCATTTTCATAGAGGGGTGCATAAGATAGTTGTAGGGGAAGATATATTTGTCTCTTTTGACTCACAAGCGAGTAAAGCCTTGAGACAAAAGTGTCTCTACTCGTACTTTAACCATGAGTTAGGACACAGTATCTGGACATACAAGGATCTCAAAGCGATTAACAAAATGTTAGAGCACGATAAAATTCCCTTTATGCTTTTTAATCTTTTTGAGGATGCTCGTATAGAGGAGAAGATGAGAATGCACATAAAAAAGCCTTTTCGATGGAAAGAGTTTGAGTCACTCGCTACCCCTACAAATGCTCTTGAACTCTTCTTTTTTATACTTCAGAGTGAGCACTCAAAATCTGAGATACTGCGTGTCAAATCAGATCCACTCTTTTCGCAAGTCTTTGGCTTTTACAAGAGAGTTGTTTTAGCTGATGATAGCTTTGATGTGATAGAGATACTCAAGGAATGGTTAGAAGTTTTTCCTCTCACAAAGGAGTATGTTGAGGAGATGCGCTACATTGATCATCTTTTTGTAAGTGAGGCAGAGTACTGTGATGAAGAGGCTTTTGAGCAACTCTTAGAAGGTGCTGTGGCTGTAGATATGGGTGGATACGAGGGAGAAAAAAAAGCGGATATAAAGCAGAAATCACATCTAAAGAGCAAAAAAACTACTCAATCTGTGCTCCTCTCAGAGATATACACAGAACCTACTTTTGACACAAAAAAGAGAGATAAGTTACTTGTTACGATGAAAAAGCTCTTTGTAGAGAGTAGGGGAAATGAGGCTACACATCTACCCTCTAAAAGGTTAAATATCAAGCGAATAGCCTCAGGGTCACAGAAGCTTTATAAACGCCGATCAAGAGAGAAGATAGTTACAAAAAAGGTAAATATTATTCTTGATCTTTCAGGTTCTATGCACTCTAGTATAGAAGATATGCAGTTAATAGTTGATGTACTCAATAGGATGAGTAGACTAGGGATAATAGATGCACAGCTTATCCTTACTGGAGTCAAACATGGCTATGCAGTACATCAATGCTTAGAGATGCCTTTTAAAGAGGAGACACTTGGATATCTCGATGCAGTTTATTATGGAGAAGGAATGGATCTCTGTTTGAGAAAGAACCTAAGCTCTTTGCAATCAGCAGACTATAACTTACTACTTACGGATGGTTATATAGATGAAGAGCCTCTTGATAAAAAGTTCTTCGCTTCAAAGCAAGTAAAAACTCATGCACTCTACATAGGTAATGAAGAGACTAGAGAAGAGATGCTAGAGTCATTTGACTATGTTTTATGTGAAAAAAATGTTGATGAGCTTACTCAAAAAATATTTACACTCTTTTTACACTGATTACAACAAAAAATAGACTATAATTATAGCTAGAAAATAAAATAGGAAAAAATATGCCAACTGCAGAACAAGAAATTAAAAAATTTGAGCATGGAGATTGTAAACAGGATGATGTCTTTTATCAAGCAATGGAAGAGGTAATTTACTCAATAGCACCACTTCTAAAGTCAGATGAAAAGTACACTAGGCATGCAATTTTAGAGAGATTAGTTGTACCAGATAGAATTATAAAATTTAAAGTTGTTTGGTTAAATGATAAAAATGAAGTAGAAGTAAATACTGGTTACCGTATACAGTTTAACAATGCTCTTGGGCCATACAAGGGTGGTCTACGTTTTCACCCAACTGTAAATGAAGGAATTTTAAAGTTCTTAGGTTTTGAGCAGATTCTTAAAAACTCTCTTACTGGTCTTCCTATCGGTGGTGGTAAGGGTGGTAGTGATTTCAACCCTAAAGGAAAGAGTGACTTTGAAGTTATGAAGTTTTGTTCTGCATTTATGACTGAACTTCATAAGTACATAGGACCACGTATAGATGTTCCTGCTGGAGATATTGGGGTAGGTGGTCGTGAGATTGCTTATCTTTTTGGCGAGTATAAGAAAATCACTTCTTCTTTTGAGGGTGTTCTTACTGGTAAACCATTTTTCTTTGGTGGTTCTTTGATGCGACCAGAAGCTACAGGATATGGTGCAGTTTACTTCACTGAAACTATGCTAGAGATGGAAGGAAAAGAGCCTCTTGAAGGTAAAGTATGTACTGTAAGTGGAGCTGGAAATGTTGCACTTCATGCCATAGAAAAACTCCAACAAATAGGAGCTATCACTGTAAGCTGTACAGATTCTAAAGGTACTCTTTATGACTCTCGTGGTGTTGACTTAGCACTTCTCAAAGAGATAAAGTTAGAGAGACGTGCCTCTTTAGAAGAGTACATTAAAACACATGAGAGTGCAAAGTATATTCCTGTGAGTGAGTATCCTGAAGGTGGACATGCTGTTTGGGATATCCCTTGTTATGCAGCATTTCCATGTGCTACGCAAAATGAACTGACAGAGGTCGATGCTCACAACCTTATAACAAATGGGTGTCAAAGTGTTACAGAGGGTGCAAATATGCCTTCTACTCCTGAGGCTACAGCTGCTATTCAAGGGCATGGTTTATGTTTTGCTCCGGCCAAGGCAGCAAATGCTGGTGGTGTTGCTGTGAGTGAGTTTGAAATGAGT
Source organism: Sulfurimonas sp. (assembly GCA_027082875.1). Lineage (GTDB taxonomy): Bacteria > Campylobacterota > Campylobacteria > Campylobacterales > Sulfurimonadaceae > Sulfurimonas. The sequence goes on from JALWTK010000200.1 coordinate 16,775, forward strand.
CAAAATGCTTCAATGAGTAAGTGGAGTTTTGAAAAAGTAGATAACAAACTTAAAGATACTATGCAGATGATCTGTAAGCGTGTGGCACTCACTGCTAAGGATTATGGTGTTGAGGGTAACTATGTTGATGGCGCAAATATCGCTGGTTTCAAAAAAGTTGCAGATGCAATGATCGCTGAGGGTATCTAGTCGATAATGCACTGGTATGAAAACCGCCCTATAGCTCATCGCGGACTACATGATAATGTAGGTATTCCAGAAAATTCTATGGCCGCGTTTCATGCGGCTATAGATGCAGATATCCCCTTTGAGTTTGATGTGCATCTCTCGAGTGATGGCGAGTTAGTAGTGCTTCATGATCATAACCTTCAGCGCTTAACGGGTGAAGATAGAAGTGTCGAAGAGAGTGACTCTAGGTTTATCTGCTCATTGTCTCTTATGGGTACAGAAGAGAAAATCCCTTCTCTTAAAGATGTTTTATCATTAGTAAATGGGCAAGTGCCTATTTTAGTAGAAGTGAAAAATGAAGGCAAAGTTGGGGACTTGGAGTCAAAGCTATTAGAAGTACTACAAGAGTACAAGGGTGAGTTTGCTATCCAATCTTTTAATCCTTTTGCACTTGAATATTTCGCAAAAAATGCATCGCAGATGAAACGTGGACAACTTTCTGGTAGTTTCAAGGATGAGCAACTCCCTTTTTATGTGAAGTTTATCCTCTCAAATATGTTTCTAAACATAAAATCTAAACCAGATTTTATCGCTTACGAAATGACACATCTTAAAAAAATCTCTGTTCGTTTGCAAAGATATTTTGGTACTCCTGTTTTGGCTTGGACATTAGAACACACTGAAGAGGTAGCAGAGGTTTTAAAAGATTCTGATAATATTATTTTTAAGTTTTTTCGACCATAATTAGCTATAATTTCAGATGCAAAAAATAATATTTACCGATTTAGATGGAACACTTACTCTTAAAGATACTTATACAAAGTTTGTGCTTCAAAACTTAGACTTTTTTAAGGTACTCAAAAACCTCCCTACCCTCGCAACTATGCTAGTAAAACATAAACTCAAAATCTACAATGATGATGATGTCAAGAAGATAACATTTAAGATGTTTTTTGAAGGGTATGATAGTGCGCAGAGCTTAGGCTCATTTGCTGATGAGATACCGTGGAACATGAAAGTAAGAGCACTCATAGATGCTAAACGCGAAGAGGGCTACAAGGTTATTATTGTAACTGCTTCCCCAGATGTTTATGTAAAACAGGTGTGTGAATACTTAGGGTATGATGGTTTTATCTCCACACAAACGCAGGAAAATGGTCGCTATCTTAGTGGAGTATTTGAAGGTCGCGTTTGTAATTTTGATGAGAAGCCCAAACGTATAAAAGCTTTTATGGGTGAAGAAGAACTAGGTCACACCATCTCTTATGGAAACTCCTCGGGCGACTTTGAGATGTTACGTTTTTGTGATGAAAGTTACTTCGTAAAAAAATTAGATATAAAAAGGTTTGAAAACTAATGCAAAAAGAGAATATTTTTAACATAGCAAACAACATAACATTTGTGAGAATTTTTGTCTCATTTATTGCGTTTGGACTTGTCCTTAGTGGAGATATAAAACTTCTTCTAGTGGCTATCATCCTCATCGCTTACTCAGAACTCACTGATATGCTCGATGGTTATTTGGCTCGTCGTGATAACTGTGTTACAAGTTTAGGAAAGTTACTTGACCCTCTGAGTGATAGTATTTCGCGTTTTATGTACTTCTTCGCGTTTGGATATATGGGACTTTTTCCTTTATGGCTTGTGGTTGTACTTTTTGTACGAGATATCATAGTCGCTTACATCCGTACCTATATGTCACTTATGGGTATCGCTATGGGTGCTCGTTTTAGTGGAAAAGCGAAAGCTCTTGTACAGTTTGGTGGTCAGTATCTCCTCCTTTATGCTCTTTTGGTACTCTATCTTAATCAAGGACAGAGCTATAGTGAAGAGTATCTTCAGATGATGACGGCTATAGGAACTGTCTCAACATTCGCAATTTTACATTTTCTCAAAGTCAAGGGTGCTTACTACTGGTACTCACTTTTAGGTTATGTAGCATTTTTAATCCCTTTTTATATGATAAATAAGTTTGATATTACTCTTGATACCTCATACTCTACAGGTGTGATGGTCTTTGTTGGTGCGGTAACTTTATGGTCTTTAGTAGATTATCTCTCAGCACTTTTTGAAGCAATGAAAGGAGAAAAGTAATGGATACTCAAGTACTAGATATCATCAAAAAAATAGATATTTTTTATAAAGAACTTTACGAGAAAACAAATGACTCTGTACAGGTAAGCCTAAAAGATAATGGAACTTCTGTAAGTCAGTTTGACCTTGATGCTACAGCCTATTGTATAGAAGTCATCAACGAGACTTTCCCTAATGCAAACATCTGGATAGAGGAAGATCAGGCTATCCTCAAGAGTGATGAAAATGAATACACTTTTGTCATAGATCCTCTTGATGGGACAGCCTCTTTTCTACGTGGCTATCCTATCTGGGGCATTGGGATTGGAGTTTTAAAAAATGGCACTCCACTTCTTTCATACTTTTATGGACCAGCTTGTAATCAAAAATATTTAGCTTATGATGAGAAGATCTTTATCAACGATAGAGAGCTCCATAGTGAAAACAATGTAGTAAATGCGGACACAAAGACTATCTTTATAAGCTCGCGGTTACACAAGAAGATAGACTTCAAAGAGTTTGAAGCACTTAAACTCCGTAACTTTGGCTCTACACTTTATCATGTTGTGATGGTGGCGTTAGGTAAGGCAGAAGCTACACTCATAGGCTCTTGTTACATCTGGGATGTGGCAGCTGTCTTTTTTCTCGCAGAGAAGTTTGACTATGCTTTTTATGAGTTTAGTTCACAGAAGAAACTCACATTCGATGATCTTATGGTTTATAAGAGTGAAAAAATAGATGTCGTTTTAGAGTTTAAAAAGGCTTAGTATAAAGAAAGTTTTTATCGGCTTAGTTCTGCTTTTCTTAGGAGTTCTAGCCATACGAGAATACAATAGTGAGGATATCTTATCTATGGATATAAAAAGTAAAAAATTTGTCTACCACCGTGCTTTAAATACAGAGGAAGCTTTTAAAAAGTTTATCGCTCTCAATGCCGAGTCTGAGTATACTCTTGCAGCAGAGGGTGATGTCTGCTGGGCTTATATAAATGGTGCTTATGTTATCTATATACACCACCCTGATGTACAAGGAAAGTCTCTTAGTAATGAGACAATCTCTGAGCTTTTAGCTAAAGATGAACTCCTGACTCTGGAGAAACTCTTTAGTATAAACGCCTCTGTAAACTTCATCCTGGAACTCAAAACTGGAAATGGTGATATAGAGGGTTTTTTTAGAGAGTTTAAAAAGATACTTGAAAAGTTTGATGTACACAATGCGGTAGTAGATGCCTTTAGTGTAGAGCAACTTCGTGGACTCAAAGCTGTGATGCCAGAGATAAAAACGAGTCTACATACAAAGTTTGTTCTAGGAAAATATGTTCTTGAGACTACCTTTGAGAAGCCCTATCTAAGAGTGCATAATCTCTATAACTTAGACTTTATAGACTTTGTCACCATCTCCTACACAACTACACATGTGAATCTTTTTAACCTAGATATAGACAGTTCATACAAGGATATCTTCTCATCAAATAAACACTTAAGCCTAGGTTCAGTAAAATCACTAGAATCGTTTAAAAAAGTTATGGCTTCAAAGGCGGAATATATCTATCTTAGAAGTGATGATGTAAAACAAAACTATACAAAGGTACTCGAAAATTATGAAAAAACTCAATAAAATACTCTTCTCTCTTCTTGGATTTCTCTCGATACTCTCCGCTTCACCAGTACATAAGGATATCAAATGGGTAAAATTATTTGATGTGAAGTCACTAAATGAAAGCTATGTTCCTCAAGCTATAGATGTCTACAAAGATTATGTACTTTTTAGTGTGCATGCAAAAGATGCTAAGTCTGTGCTTATTGTTTTTAAAAAGTCACCGGGAAAGTTAGAGTATCTCTTTGAGGTAGATATGCCTAATGAGGCTACACATACAAGTGATTTTAATGTCCTTGGTGATATTCTTTATGCTATAGACTATGCGAGTAATAAAATATATGAGATAGATATTCCAACACTTATTAATGAGCAAAAGCTTGTGATAAATGATGGTTTTTACCTTGATATGGCACGTACTGGATCGCTAGCTATAATAGATGTAGATGGAGAGCCTTATGTTTTTATAACTCAATTTATTCTCTCAAATAAGCTTAAAGGTTTTAAACTCAGTGAGGTGAAAAATGGTGGTACACTAGATACTGATAAAATAGAGATTGAGATAAGTAATCACCGTTTTGTTCAAGGGCTCTTTGTGAAGTACAATATGCTCCTTATCTCTACAAACAACTGGGGAATTGATACTATTACTATAGTTGACATTCCTAAAATGCTTAAGACAAAAAGTGTAGAAGATGCAACACTTACAACAATGAATGCACCTTTTAAAATGGTAGAAGATCTTACAATATATGGTAATACTATTCTAACTTCGGATGAAGAGAGTAACTACATCTATGAGTCAGAGGACTTAACAAAGTAATGTATGTTGATGGTTTTTTAGAAGAGTATAGTGATGAGCAGACAGAGTTCTATGAAGAACTACTTGATGAGGTTGAAGAGAGCTTTCCTACTGCTATAAGTCACCGTGTCGCAAGATACTTTGCACTTATGGATGATGAAGATTATCTTCGTGCCTCACTTATCATAAGAGACTTTTTTGAGATCACTATGAGTTATGTCTCAACTGTGCTTATTCATGAGATAGACATCAACCTCATAGGCTCACATGATAAGTTTAAGTCTGTGCTTGATAAACTTATCTCTAAACCCCTTTCAACTGGTGACTGGGTAAATGATATTTTTATCGTTTTACTTAAAGTCGCGAAAGAACTTAATGTAGATACTCCTCTAGTAAACTCTATACATACTAAAATGATCGCTAAAAAAGGAAACCTTCTTCAGGGTTGGTCAAACAAAACTCCAGATGGTTATAAGTATGAAGGCTTTGCTAAGATAAGAAATGATTACTTTGGTCATGAGACTACTCTTGATGATGAGGAGTTACAAAAACTTCTTGCAGTTTTAGAGCCTCGAATGTTAGATTTTTTAGATGCTATTATGCCTATTGGTGAGTATACTGCGTTTAGTGTGGAGAAGGAGTCACCAAAAAAAGAGGGTGAAACACTTAATACTTATACTGTAAACCTTCTTAGAAATGATAACTCAAAGTGTAAAATATTCTCAGATATGGAGCTTCAAAAGGAGCATTTTTACTCTATTCACGGAGAGATAAAGAAAAAGGCTACACTCCAAGCAAAAGATATAGTGAGTTTTACTCCTATGATAGTCTATATGCCTGTGGATCGTGAGAACATAGATAAGAACTGGTGTACCTTTCTTTTCCAAACTCTTCACTCTTCAGACCTTGGGAAGATGGTCTATATCTCCCCTTGTGAAAACGCGAAGAAGCAGCAGGTCTCTCACTTTAAAGATGATATGCTCTCTTATCTACGTTTTGCATTAGATATGGATGAAAATAGTACGGAGACTTTTAATATAGAGGGCTATAAGGTAAAACGAACACAAGAAAAAAGCTGGAATGCTTATGTGGACTATGCAGATATAGAGACAAAAACATTTTTGGGTCAGATGAAAAAAGAGAAGTATGATCCTAAACTTTTTATCGCGAGAAAAGAGTTACTTCATGGTTTTGAGCAGTTTTTAGAAGATGAGCAAAACAGAGCCTTTGTTCTGCTTGGAAATGCCGGAAGTGGGAAAACAAATATAGTCTGCCACTTTACTGAACTCTTAGCGAGAAAAGAGAAGAGTAAAGAGGAGCAAGAAGAAGCTGAGAGAAGTGGTCTTGTAGAAGAGCCTTCTGACTTAGTGCTGACTTTTTACTCTAAGGTCTTTACCGATTTTTCATTAGAGAGTAGACTCAAAGAGCTCTTTGATGAATCAAAAACTGATATAAATAAGCTACTGCAAAATATAAATAAGCAGGCACAAAAAGAGAGTAAAAAAGTACTTTTTGTATTTGATGCTATCAATGAGTGTCTGAATTACAATGTCAAAAAGGGTGAAACTCTAGAGTATGATGGACCTGTAAAACTCATTCAAGATATAGATAAAATCTTAGTGCAAGAGAAGTTGACAAATATCAAAGTTATCATCACCTGTAGAACTTATACGTGGAGTGAGGCTATCGAGTCTCAAGAGCATAGCCTTAAGCGAGGTTTGTACTTCACTACAAAAGATATGCAAGAGGATGTAGAGGAAGATACTGAAATTATTCTCTCAAAGTTTACTTATGAAGAGTTCACTGAGGTCTATCCAAAATACCAAGAAAAGTATGAGCTTCTAACTACTGCAGAAGAGATAGAAGAGGCACGATATAGAATGACAAAAGAGCGACTTCTTGACCCACTCATTCTCAAAACTGCTTCAAAAGATTACAGAGGGACTACACTTCCTACTGACATTGTAGCACTTGACTCTATCTCTCTTTTTGAGGCACAGATAAAACAGGTGCTTGAGAGTGAAGCTGGAAAAGAGCAACTTCGTATACTTAATGAGTTTACAAAGTATCTCAAAAAGATAAAAGGGGATGCCCTAAAAATCCATAAACTTATGGATGCTTATGAAGATGAGATAGATCCTCTTCATAAACTCGCCAAACGCCTCTTAAAAAATGAAAATGGAGATAACTCGCATCAACTCTCCCTACTCATAGATGGAGGAATCCTCAGAATAGAACACTCAACTCGCTATGAAGAGCTACGTTTTGTATATGAGCGCTTTCATGAGTATATGCTTGCACGACTCTTTGTTGATGAAGAGAGTGAAAAACTCAAAAAAGAGAGACTGCCTATTCCAGCTCAGGTGTACATAAAAGACCTTGAAGAGGCTCGTGAGTATGTTGTAATGTGGGGAGCACTTCGTAATGCACTTATCATTGACTATAGAAGAACAGAAGAGTTATTAAATAGTGATAGAGGTGACCCTACTACTATCATAGAGCTTGCCGGAAATGAAGTTTTTGGTATTCAAGCACTTGTTGTGGATGCGCTTAAAGTTCTTGTACACGAAAACTATAACGATGTGTACGAGCTTATAGAGGAGTTACTTATTATCCGTAACCCTCGTATAAAGTCTGATATAAAAGCTATGGAAAAGCTAGAAAAAGCGATGGAAGAGGAGGGTGACTCACAAAGGGCTGATGAGCTCAACCAAGAGTATAAACTTCTCGTACAAAAAATAGCTCCGGAGATAAACAAGTGCAAGGTGGCCGTTGGAACTATCTATCTTGTCTTTAAGTCTGAGATATACTCGAAAACTCTCTATTCAGAGGATAAAAACCCTTTTAACTTACTCTGGAAATCTATGAAAAATGAGATAGCAGCAGTTCGTGACTATGTCTCACTCTACATCTACTATATAACAAAGTATGATCAGAGTATAGGGCAGAAAATTCTAAATACTTTGAATGAGTCTATTTTGGAGACAAACCTTATAAAACTTGTCTGGAAAGAGAAAAATGAACCTCTACTTGAACCTGCTGCAAGGCTCTCTCTTTTACTCCTTGTTGAAGCATGGTTGGAGGGTGGAAAAGATGATGCTTTTGTGCAAGAGATCTATGCTACATGGGATAAAATCCTTAAAAAGCTTACGTTTGGTCACCTGCTCACTAGAATAGCACAACCCTTTATAAAAGTAGTCCTTAAACGCCAAGGAAAAGTACAAACAGAGTATGTAAATAACGCCATAGAGTACCAACACTTCTGGGATGGAGATAGCAATGGAAAACTCTTTATAAATGAGAAGAGTCAAGAGGGTGGATGGAATAAAGAGGATTATGGAAAACTCGTTGCTTATTTAGACAAAGATACAGAGGGCTTTTCAGACTTTCATGATGTTGTTTATGATGGAATGATGAGTGCAGATAGTTTTAGTTTTTTCCTTCTTGAGCGCGTGCTTATCTCTCAGGGTGTAAAAGATTGGCGAGGGCTTGAAGGGCTTATAGAGAATATATACACCTCTACTGATAACGAGTATATTGACTATATTCAGATGTCTATACTCTACACACTCTTTCATACTATGGAGAAATCAGAAACCATAGAAGATGAGGCCTTTGCCAACTATGAACGCTATATGCTCTCGTGGACTCGCCGTTGTAAGGGTTACTTTCATGCTCACTATGACTCCAAAGCAAATAATGGGAACAAGTACAAACAGTACACACTTAACTGGTATGGTGCACTCTACTGTAAAAAGTATGGAGATGGAAAAATCGCTCCTAGTGATGAGGTGAGTGTTCCTATCTTTAGAGAGCTTATCGAGGAGGCTTTTTATGATGCAGATAAGGAACTTCTTTTCTACTGTATAGAAAATATTGCTGTTTTAGTCTCTGACTTTGGCTACTACAAAACAGCCCTAGAACTCTTTGAGTTTGTGCTTGGACTTTTTAAAACAGAGTCAGATATAGAGAAGTTTTCTCTGGAGACTCCAGTAGAAGTAGAACACTACAATGTAGAGCTAAGACCTTTTATCTCTGCTATAATTGTGACAATAAAAAATTATTACCCAAAAGAGGTAGAACAGTTTATAAACAATGAACTTGCACAAACAAATTTCCCAGAGTTTGAAAAGTTTCGCCAAGAGCTTATAAGAGCAAATGAGGTGCATGAAAATTTTGGAGATCTTATCACACATAAGGTAGGAAACTTTTTTGTCAGAGGGATTGTTTTTGATCCTAGTATTCGTGGATTTTTTCAAGATATTTTTTATGAGTCGAACAGGTCTGAGAACTATATAGAGTGGATAGATAAGGTAGTCGTATATATACTACGCTCCATCTTTAATGTAAAAATATAAAGGAATATAAATCATGCAAAACATAAAATTTTTAGTAATTTTTTTATTTTTTACTAGTGTAGTGTTTGCTGGTAGTGTAAAGTTTGAACCCTTTATGCAAAGCCAGATATCTATAGTAGAAAAGATGGATGATCTAAATGTTACACAAGCACAAATAGAAATACTTTTGAGTGAACAAAATAGGCTCTATGAAGATGCTATTGATGAGCTCATGATTAATAAGAAGAAGTATATTAATAATGTTACGAAGTATGAAAAAGAGATTTTTGCACTTCAAAAAATCATACAAGTGAACAGACGAGCTGGAAATACCTATGCAGTGCTTAGAGATGAAGTGGCTCAAAAAACTTATTTACTTCTTCGCCTGCAAAATAGTATGATTAAGTCTATTCTTCTTGCACTTGATAATAACACTAAAGAGGAATTTGAAGAGTCTATAAATAAAATTATCTTAAAAAATCAAGAAGATATAACAAAACTGCTAAAAAAAGATTATAAGTACATACTCGACTTACCACCTTCAGGAAAGATTATTATCCAAACACAGAAAAATGTACGAGATTTCTATGCAGTTGTGAATGTTAACAATGATATGATAGGCTATATTTATAAATTTGAATCAAATATGTACCGACTCAATAAATACTCAAAGTACCATTTGATCTCTTTGGTAGTTTATGTGAACTCAATCGATATTGTTCGGGTAGTAAACCCTATTTTAGAAAATTATGGCTTAAGTATTATGAAGCTTCTTCTTATATTGATTCTTATCGTAGTGATTTATTTTTTAAGAACTATTGTGTATGCTTCTATCGAAAAGTATATCTTAACGATTAGTTTACTTCAAGAGTACTCTGTAGAGATTAGCACAAAAATCAAAAAACCTATAGAAATACTTATTATATTTATTAATGTCAATATGCTTATTTATGTCTATAATGATTTTAGTTCTATAGAATCGATTTCTCGAATTTTTAATATGATGTATGGATTTATATTTACATTTATCATCTATCAAATTGTCAATGCAGTAGCATCAATCCGTTTAATTAAGGTGAGTAATAGCTCTTCTAATGTAAAAAATGATCTTGTCAATGTTGGTATAAAAATCATAAATTTTATTATTGTGATCATTGGACTACTTATCATGCTGTTTTTTGCAGGAGTAAATCTTACTGCAGTCCTCTCTGGTCTTGGTATAGGTGGTTTCGCTGTTGCTTTTGCTGCTAAAGATACTATTAGTAATTTCTTTGGAACACTCTCTATCCTCTTTAGCGATGTTTTCTCTCAAGGAGATTGGATAGAAATTGATGGGCACGAAGGAGTAGTTGTTGAGGTAGGACTTCGTGTAACAACTATCCGAACTTTTGATAATGCACTCATTGCGATTCCAAATGGAACCTTTGCAAGTAAAGAGGTGAAAAACTGGAATAAACGAATACTTGGACGTCGTATAAAAATGCAGATTGGTGTCAAATATGATTCAAAAAGTGTAGATATAAAAAATGCAGTAGAGCAGATACGCACGATGCTGGATAAACACTCTGGAATAGCAACTAAAGCGACAAAGTATCAACATCATAAATATAATAGTCATATTGCTAAACTTGTCTCAAAAGATGATTTAGAAGGTGTAAAAAATAATCTTTTGGTTTATCTAGACTCATTTGGAGACTCTAGTATTAATATATTAATCTACTGTTTTACAAAGTCAGTGAAATGGGATGAGTGGCTTGATACCAAACAAGATGTAATGCATAAAATAATGGAGATATTAGAACGCAATAACTTAGAGTTTGCCTTCCCTTCTCTCTCTGTTTATAATGAATCAATATCACTTCCAAAGGAAAAAATATGAAAGACGGTACAAAAAGAGCAGATATAAAACATGGAGATTCTGTAGCAATAGTACTCAAGAAGGATCAAGACACAGGATACTTAACAGATGGTATAGTAAGAGATCTTTTGACAAAGTCGCCTTCTCATCCTCATGGTATTAAAGTACGTTTGATGAGTGGGGAAGTGGGACGAGTAAAAGAGATTTACTAAAGGTTATTAATGAAAAAAAGAACAAAAATTGTAGCAACTATTGGGCCTGCTTCGGACTCCCTAGATATGCTAGTAGGACTTATAAACGCAGGAGTGAATGTTTTTAGACTTAACTTCTCTCATGGTACTTATGAGCAACATCGTATAGTTTTAGAGAGGATTCATGAAGCTATGAAGCTTACAGGTCTTGTTGTTGGGGTTCTTCAAGATATAAGTGGTCCTAAGATTCGTATAGGAGAGCTCAAAGAGAGTTTTTCCCTCAAAGAGAATGATACTATTAATTTTATACGTGAGCATATCGTTGGAAAAAAGTTGACAGATAGTGAGTATGAAGTGAGTATAAACTATCCTGAAATTTTAGCACAGTTAGCTATTGGTGACTATATCTATCTTTATGATGGAATTATTCGTACTCAAGTAGTGAGTATAGATGAGGTAGGTGTAAAAGTTGTTGTAGAAAACCAAGGCTTGCTCTCTTCAAAGAAAGGTGTGAACTTTCCAAACACTAGACTAGGAGTAGATGTCCTCACTGCAAAAGATAGAAAAGATATAGCTTGGGGTGTAAAAAACGGTGTAGACTTTATGGCTATCTCTTTTGTACAAACTGCAGATGATATGATAAACGCGAGAGCTATACTTAAGAGTCTTGGTGGTAAGCAAAATCTTATTGCGAAGATAGAAAAGTTTGATGCTATAGAAAACATAGATGCTATACTTGAACATAGTGATGGTCTTATGGTAGCTCGTGGAGACCTCGGAATAGAAGTGCCATACTATGAAGTGCCTAATATCCAGAAGATGCTTATCCGTAAAGCTAATGCTGCTTGTAAACCTGTTATAACTGCGACACAGATGCTACTCTCTATGACAACAAATGAACGAGCGACACGAGCAGAGATAAGTGACATTGCTAATGCTGTGATGGATGGAACAGATGCTGTGATGCTCTCTGAAGAGAGTGCAGTGGGTGTACATCCTATCTTAGCCGTTAAAACTATGTCCAATACTATAAGTGAGACAGAAAAGCTTTATAAATATAATCGTTATGAAGGTTTTGTGAAAAATGATAGTGGTGATACAATTAGTGAGTCTGCAGTGAGACTCTCTTGTGACTTGGATACTAAGGGTATCTTCGCTATTACTTCTTCAGGTTCAAGTGCAAGAAAACTAGCTCGTTACAAGCCGAAAAAAACGATCTATGCTGTTACTCATGATGAGAGTGTTCGCTCTCAGATGACTCTCTCTTGGGGTGTTATCCCTCTTATGTCAGTAAAGAAAGAGAGTTTAGGAGAAATTTTGGAAGTATTAATGAGTAGAGGTCTAAAAAATGGCTCAGTAAGTCGAGAAAACTCTTACATACTCACTGCCGGAGATCCAATAGGAAAAGCAGGCACGACAAATATGATAAGGGTTATTTCAAAAGAAGATATGCAACTTTTTTAAGTGTTTAACACTTAAAGAGCTGCTTGAAGTTGTACATAAACTTGCCAAAGAGCAGAGCTAGAGATTCCTGCAGCTGCTCCAGCTATAATCGCTGAGGCTATAATACCTACCCCTCCTTTAATATTTTTTTTCACACGACCAATAACTGAGATCTTAGTAATCATAAAGAAGATAAAAAATACAAAAGAGAGTAGAGCTTGTATAAAAAAACCATTTTCAAAGGTGAAAATTTCTTTTATTTCAACACCAAAGGCAGGAGCAATGCTTAGTGCAAACCAGAGTCCAACAAAAGAGTTTATCACTACCCCTTTGCTAGTAAAACTTGCATCTATATTTATTTTGTTATTGATAGTTTTAATAGCTAATATACTGAGAAGAAGTGTCGCTAAAAAGAGTGTTTCCTCATCAAAATAGATAAGAATGCTAAGTCCACTTAGAAGTGAAAGCAGTGTTATTAGGATGGTTTTACTATTCATATCTTTTAAAATCCTATGTAAGTGATGTTGTTTGGTAGAGCTTCATAAGCTCAATATAAAAATCTTTCTCTGAGTGTTCCTCTAAAAGACCTTTAGTGGCGAAAGTATCATAGTAGATTTTCTCTAAGTTTTTAAATCTATTTGGATAAAGTTTAGAGAGTAAAAAAGCACTAATCTGTTTTCGCATCAAAACTGCAGGGGGTAAAATACCCGCTTCAAGAAGTTGTAAAATAGAATCAGCATGATAAGAGATTTGATGGTGCTGACCATGTGGGCAAGTATTTTTACTTACAAGTGTCGTACACTGATCACAGTAAACATACTCACTTGCTATACGAATCTCGATATCGATCCCTGTAACTTTGTCTATTATAGACTTGTTAGAGTTACAGTCATAGAACATACCAAGGCCAGCATGATTTCTTCCAACTGTAAGTCTATCACAGCCATAGTTTTTTGCAACTATTGCATCGATGATGATCTCATTGTAACCGGCAAATATATAGCTGTTTTCCAAGGGAACAATAACTACACGGTTTTTTGGTAGGAAGTTATTGACAAAAAATTCTAAAGATTCGTAACGGAGATTGTAACTTAAATTGGCACTTTCATAAGGTTTGAGTAAGAAGATGACTAAAAGATCAGTAGCATCAAGAGCTTGTCTTATAAGACGCTCATGCCCTCGGTGTAGAGGGTTTGCTGCCATAACAAGAGCAGATGTGTGTTTTGCATCAACTGCTTTTTTTGCATTTAAAATATTTATCTTATTTTTGTTTGGGCTATTGTCTGTAAGTACATAGCTCCCACTAACAGCCCATTTTCCAAGTCGTTTTATCGTAGCTTGAACACCAGGGTGTGTAAGATCATCAGTCCCATAGATATGTTTTACTCGTTCACTTGGATCGATTTGAAATGTTTCATCTACAATAAGTGTAGCAAAAAGTTTATCTTCACAGATAATATCTACACTCTCTTCTTTTTCTAAAGAACAAAGTGTCTCTTCATTTCTTTTTCCAGATGGGGCTAGGATAAAAGGAAAAGGAAAAGACTTTCCGTGAATAAGACCAGTTTGTAGTATCTCTTGTGAACCCTTTTCACACATGAGCTTTGTGACAGGTGCTAAAAGTCCATCAGAAACTAGTTCTAAAGCTGAAGCAGCCTCTTTATCTATAAAGAGTGTTTTATTTTTTCTTGACGATGTCATATTTTTTTCGCTTTTCCCATAAGCTCTTACGGCTTATGCCTAGTTTTTTACTTAGCTCTGTATCTGGATACTTGTCTTGATAGTTAAGCACTATAAACTTTACATAATCTTCTATAGGTAAGATTTCACCCTTATCAAAGACATTATTTTCATTTTGAATCTCAATAACAGGATACTCAACATCCTCAAGCTTATCACTACTCGCAACAATCACTTGACGACCTTTAATCAAGTCACAAAATGTTTTTTTATCAGCTTTTTTAAGTGTTTGATAGTCTATGATGTAAATAAGTGTATTTTGCGGTAAAGAGCTTACTTCGCTAAGACTTTTTGGATCACTAAGTGTGACAAAATGCATTGGTAAGTCTTTAGACTGTGCATATTCAAACGCGAAGGCATCAGCATGCTTTTGAAATCCAGAACTAATAAAAAGAGGAAGTTCAATAGCATCAATATTCTGTTCATGCTGAGCATTGATAAAGGTATGTTTGAGGTACTTCTCATAAGCACTATTTCTACGTTTGAGCTTTTCATAGTCTTGATAGTGGTTGATCTTTCGTACAAGTTCTTCAATCATAAATGGCTTCATGATATAGTCTTTAGCACCAGCGGCAAGAGGTTTTGAGACTGTGTCGTTACTTATGTATGAAACCATAAGAATAACGATAGAACTTTTAAAAGTTTCAACCACAGGAATAAAATCTTGACCATTTATGTTTGTAGAGAGAAGTACTACATCATAGTTGTTACTACGAATAGCATCTTTAGTAGATGTACACATCTCACATATATGCCCTTGCTCACCAAGTTTTGTTGCGATGCTCTGTGCGAGGTAGACTTCATTTTCGATTATTAGTATTTTCATGTATATTATTTTTTCCAATTATAGTATTTTAAGTTTGCATTTGAGGTGACTGCTACACCCTCTTCTCGACCGATAAACCCTAGCTTTTCTGTTGTTGTTGCTTTGACATTGACACGACTCATATCTATCTTTAGGAGAGAGGCTATTGTCTCTCTCATCTGGCGTTTATATTTGCCAATACGAGGTTTTTGTGCTGCTATGGTAACATCTACATTGATGATGATAAAGCCAAAATTGTGTAGTTTAGTTACAACTACCTTGAGTAGCTCTTTAGAGTCTATGCCTTTATATTTAGCATCATTATCAGGAAAGAGCATACCTATGTCACCCATTCCCGCAGCACCCAGTAGGGCATCTATGAGAGAGTGTAGGGCTACATCCCCATCACTATGTGCTAAAAAGCCAAAGTCAGACTCTATCTTAACGCCACCAAGCCACATAGTCCCCTCTATGTCAAAAGCATGAACATCATAACCGTTACCACTTAGGGTGTCAGTTGATGGAGCTTCAAGACAAGGGATTTTATTTAAGTCATGGATATAAGTTATTTTGTGAGCATCTTCTTCACCGAGGATAAAACTACGCTCTCCTCCATTTGCGATAATGGCACTACTTTCATCAGTAAACTCTTCACTTGTTTGAAGTGCAGACTTTAAAGCACAAACGCGAGAGAGTTGAGGAGTCTGTATGCGTTTTACCTTTTCTCTATCTATAGTTTCATTTTCATATACTATAGTGTCAGTTACTCTGAGGTAAGGCACGACAGAATCACTTTTTCCTTGCTCACTAAGGATAGCATCTAATAAAGTAGTGCTAATACAAGCACGAGCAATGTCACTTACAAGAACATATTCACTTTTGACAAATGTAAGTGCATTCTTGAGTGACTGCTGCCGAGTGTTACCACCCTTGACAAATCTATATGAAGCATAGTTTTGCATAAAAGGCATTTCATCTTCAGTACAAACGATAATTATCTCATCAAATTTTTGAGTTTTTTCTAAGTTTTGTGCTACAAAATGCCACAAAGGTGTGTGGTTTATACGCAACCAGTGCTTTTTTACACCCATCTCAAAACGGCTAGAACTACCAGCTGACAGTAGTACAAGTGATAATTTCGACAAAAAGATACTCCCTAGCTTAAATGTGTTACGAAATTATACACATAAAAGACTTTTACAATCTTAAATGAAAGAAGTCTATTAATAGAGATTGAAATGATATTTGCATATTTTATTGGTGGTTTTTTAGCAGATAGAAAAATTAAGAAAAAGCATAACTAAGAAATATTCTCTTTTTTGTAGAGAGAATAGCAATAACTAGTGCCAATTAGTAATATAATAATATCAATTTTATCAAATGCAAAGATGAACCAACTAGTTGTAAAAATCAAATAGAGTAAAATTAATAATTTTATAGATTTTCTTTTGAGCTTTAGAGTAAAAGTAGATATTAGTGACTGATCCCAAATGAATAGTTTATTAAGAACACTCTTTGGCACAAATAATAGAACTATACCGATAAGAGTAAAAGATGCTGTAAATATGACAGCTTGCAACTTTGGAGTAAATGCTGAAGTAACAACACCATTGACTGTAATTGTTGATTCGGGGTCAAGTAATAGCATGCTAAAGTTCAATAGAAGAAATCCACCAACTAAGATGAATAGCACACCCATAAAACGCAAACCTTTACGAAACCGTTTCATCTGTTTGAATTGTGAAGTATTCATGTTCTTCTCCTACTTGTTATGCCTAGTTTTAATCTCAATGTTTATAAGTTTAACGAATAGTGTATAAATATAGACTGATTGGTATTTATTCTTTTATTTGCATTGATTCTAATTGACAACAGCTTACTATTAAAGTAGAATAGAAGAGACTTAAACCTATAGAACAGTTAAAGTAATGTACGAGAGTGCTTCAGGATTTAATGTTGAAAAAAAAGTTCTTTTAACTGAGAAAACCACTGTGGCATAAAACTTCAAAAACCTTTTATAACTATAATTTCAAACACTAAAAAAGATGTCCACTCTTTTGCAGAGCAAATTTGTAAGAGTAACTAGGAGCTATAATTTATGAATATTAATTTTAAGATTTTACAAGAGGATATACCTGCATGGGTATATAAAGAATGATGAGTAGTTGGGAAGATTTATGGTGGTTGTTTACTCAGCCTTTATTTGTAGGATTACTACTGTTTGGTGTACTCTTAGAGCCTTTGCTAAAATATTTACATCGTTTTTATCCTGCTTCATGGCAAGAGGAAGTAAAAAAGGCTGAGGTACTAGAAAATGAACAACTTATAAGGAGAGGTAGGCAATATACAGCAAAGATTGTGTTTTTACCTCCATCAGTAGTTTTTAGCTTCTATCTTTTATATACATACCTTCAGGG
>JALWTK010000201.1 GCA_027082875.1 Sulfurimonas sp.
GGGGCAACTGTAGAGATTATTCCTCATGATGTTGGTTCAGTAAAAGGAAGCGATACCCTAGAAAAATTTTATACTATGATAGCACAGAGAATATGCAAATAGTAGAACTTCTCTGGCCTGCATTTGTTCTTGCAATCTTGCTTGTCTATATTCACACCATTTTTGGTGTGGAAATCATCAAACGCGGGGTTATCTTTACTGACTTAGCAATAGGGCAGGTTGCTGCTGTTGGGATGGCTTTGAGTGTGGCATTTTTAGATGGTGCTTACCAAACGCCACTCACACTTCTCTTTGCTGTTTTAGCTGCCATTACCATAGCGTGGGCAACGAAAAAAGTGCGAAATGTGGAGGCTTTCATCGGCTTACTCTATGCTCTTGGCATCTCTAGTATTATGCTTGTTCTAGCAAAGAGTGCTGAGGGGATGGAGCTTTTTTCAAAGCTGAGTGCGGCAGATATTCTTTTCACCTCTTCAGATGATTTACTTAAAGATGCGATGATTTACATCCCTATCTCTTTAGTGATGTTCTTTATCTACCCTCGCACAAAGGGCGTTATAAAAGAGTTAGTTTTTTTCATTATGTTGGCGTTTACTGTAACCTCTTCAGTCCAATCTGCTGGTGTTTTAGTAGTTTTCGCACTGCTTATCGCTCCTGCTTATGCGGGTATAATGCAGAAGAGATTTAAGCCTCTTTTATTTGCATGGAGTTTTGGTTCGCTTAGTATCATAGTCGCTCTTTTTGCTTCGTATCATTTTGACTTGCCTACAGGGTACACTATTATTTTCGTAACTGTTTTTAGTTCTTTACTTTTTGTGGTATATCGCTCTGTTTTGAGAAGTAAGAACTAGAATTAAGAGAAGTTTTATGCTGAAAGTAGGATAATTGAAATATAAACATAAAGGAGCTCAAATGAGCAATCACAAAACAAAAATAGAAAAATTATATGCCCACCCACTTTCGGGGAATATTGATACAACTAAACTACTTCATGCACTAGAACATTATGGTGCGACAGTAGATTTAAACAAGCAGCACCGTGCTTTGATTCATCTCAATGGCAAAGAGCACTCTTTGACACTTTCACATCGTAATGAGATTAGTAAAGATGCTATAGTAAAACTTCGCCACTTTCTTGAAGAGGTAGGTCTTACACAAGATAAGCTGTAGAGTTTTACTCCGCGTTAATATCTAGTGTATCAAATAACTCCTGCGGGAGTTGATAACCATACGTTATCTCATCCTCTAACACTTCCCCTTCTGCATCAATAATCACAAAAGCAGGTGCTCCAAATACTTTCATTTTTGCCTTGATGGCATTTGTTTTTTCATTTGTCTTATCTGTAAGATCAACTAAGAGTGGAACATAGCTTGACTTGAGGATAGCTCGTACTTTAGGATCTTTGAGTGTTGTCTTTTCGAGTTTTGCACAAACACCACAGTGTGTTGCATGAAAGTAGATAACTATAGGTTTATGCTCAGAGAGTGCGAGCTTCTGTTTGGCTTGAAGCTCTTGGAGTGTTTTTATCTCCTCCATAGGGATACCTGACTCTTGTTTAGGTGGTGTAACTGCATTAGAAGAGGCTACAAGAAGAGTCTGATCTTCGTGGAGTGGGTAGTAGATGTCAGAGTTGCCTTTTGCTGCTCCTACAAGTGTAATCACTCCCCAGATGAGTAGAACTCCTGCGAGAGCCTGCTGGAGTTTTCCCCAAGGAGATAATACACTCTCTGCCCTAGGAAAAATACCGATATAAAGACCAATAGCACTAAAGTAAACACCCCATAAAAAGAGTTCAGAGATAAGGTCTAATTCACTAAAGAGTACAATAGCAACCCCAAGTAAAATGATTCCAAAAAGGTTCTTCACTCCATCCATCCACTCTCCAGCTTTTGGTAAAAGATAACCCATACCAAGCGAGAGAAGCACAAGAGGAAGCCCCATACCAAGTGCGAGTGCAAACATAGTCTGGGCACCAAGAAGAGGGTTACTGTTGGCTATTGCTACACTTAAAAAAGAGATCAGAACAGGAGAAACACAGGCACTTAAAACAAGTGCAGAGATAAGACCTAAAAGAAAAACAGCAAAAAATTTGCCACCTCTAACGCCACTAGCCTTAGCATCTAAACGATTTCGAAGGGCTGCGGGAAGTTCAAGTCTAAAGGCTCCAAACATTCCAAATGCCATAATGACAAAGAGAAGAGTTAGCAGTGAAATAGCCCATGTATTTTGAAAATAGGCTTGAAGTTGCTCTCCAGTTGCCCCTGCTACCGCTCCCATAAGAGCATAAGTTACAGCAGTTCCGAGTACATAAGCGAGAGCGAGCTGTAGTGCTTTGAGCTTAGAGATGTTTTTGCCTTCCCCAACAATGATACTTGACAAAATAGGTACCATGGGAAAGACACAGGGTGTAAAAGTAAGCAGTATCCCTGCTACAAATGCACCTGCAAGTATGCTAAAGAGACTTTGAGTCGCCAGTGTATCGACACTTGCAAAAAGAGGGAGACTTATGAGACTTAAGAGGGTGAGAAGTTTAAA
>JALWTK010000202.1 GCA_027082875.1 Sulfurimonas sp.
GTATAAATCTTCATGAAAAATCTGATAGGCTCAAACACTCCATAGCTTATGTAGCCCAGTACTTCGGTCTCTATGATGAACTCACTGTCTTAGAAAACCTCAAGTTTTATGCCTCACTTTATAAAGACCAAAATGAAAAGACTCTTTTAACACTCTTAGAAAAATACCAAATACTAAACTTCAAAGATGCAAAAGCAGGCAGTCTTAGTGGTGGGTATAAACGCAGACTCTCTATGTGTTGTGCACTCTCACATGACCCGGAAGTAATATTTCTAGATGAGCCTACCGCAGGAATAGACCCTGTAACGCGGAAGGCTCTTTGGGATATTTTCTATGACCTTGCCGAAGAAGGAAAAACACTCTTTCTCACAACACACTATATGGAAGAGGCACAAAGATGTAATCGTATCGCTTTTTTAAGTAAAGGCAAAAAAGTCATAGAGGGAACACCTAAAGAGGTGCAAAACTCTTTGAATGAATTTAACATCTATAAAAATACGCAGAAGTTTGCACATAAACTTCTTCGAGAGTTGAAAAAAAATGAAAATATTCACTTTATCAATCAGTTTGGAGATGAGCTACGTTTTGTGGTAAAAAAAGCCTTAAGCAAAGAAGCACTTGCTGAGTTACTTGCACCTTATATAGAAGAGAAGGTACACTTAGAGCTAGCCGAGCCTAACTTAGAAGATGTATTTATAGCGCTCACTCAAGAGGAGCAAAAATGAACATCATAAAAGCACTCGCAAAAAAAGAGTTTATGCAGCTCAAAAGTGAACCTCGTTTGATTGGATTTATCATTTTTATGCCTATCTTAATGCTTATACTCTTCGGTTATGCACTCAAACTTGAGCCAAAAAATGTAAAAATGGCTTATGTAGATAAGGATAAATCCTACTTCTCTAATCTTATCAAAACAAATATTTGGTCTGATGGTTATTTTAAACTTTACAAGGTCAACTCCAAAAAGCAGATAATAGAAGATATTCGTTCAGGTAAAGCAAGTGCCGGTCTCTTCATCCAAAAAACATTTTCCAGAGAGCTCACAGACAATGCTCAGCCACATCTGCAGTTTTTTGTAGATGGAACCATGCCCTCTCTTGCAACTTCGATGAAAAATAACTCTGGTGCTATCAATGACTCTGCTGTTACTAATGATATGTACTTTTTAAATGCAGATACGAAAAATGTTATCATCGCTAAAGATCCTTTTGTCATAGATACAAAAGTTCTTTTTAATAAGCAAGAGAAAGAGACATGGTTTTTTCTCCCCTCCGTTATAGGTGTACTTATTATGCAAATTTCACTTATACTTACTGGTATTAGTATGGTTCGAGAGAAAGAGAACAACACCTTAGAGCAGTTACTTGTAGCCCCTATTAGTAGGACTCAGCTTATCATTGCAAAGATTCTTCCCTACTCACTTATAGGGCTTTTTGAGTTTTACTTTATTTTAGCACTTGGGTATTTTATCTTTGATTTACCTCTGCCTCCTAGTGCTTATCTCTCTCTAGTACCACTAAGTATAGTCTATGTCGGAGCGATGATGGCACTTGGGCTTTTTATCTCTGTCATTTCACAAACACAACAGCAGGCTATGTTTATCGCTATCTTTATCATCATTCCTTCTGTTTTACTCTCGGGAATGATATTTCCCATAGAGGCTATGCCCTCTTTTATTCAGCCCATAGCATATATCTTTCCACTCACTTATTTTAATGAGATTATTCGGGGTATCTTGATAAAAGAGACACTTTTTAGAGACTTAAGTCTGGACTATCTCGCACTTTTTAGCTTTATTCTCTTTTTCTCAGTTACAAGTATCTTAAAGTTTAAAAGGTATATAGGCTAATCTAAAGTAAATTTACCCTATAATAAAAGAAAAATAGTGGAGAATTTTTACTTTTGCCTAATACATTATCAGCCAAATTTACAGTTTTTTTCTGGTCTATTTTTTTTATTATCAATCTTGGAATTTATCTTTTTGCCACGGGATATCTCAAAGATATTCTGCTCTCAAGTGAGAGAGAAAAAGTTGAACTTCTCGTAAATACCTTAGAGCCTGTCCTAGCTATCAACCTCTCTTTTGAACAAACAGCGGAGCTAGAACAACTCCTTGAGACAATTTACAAAGTCCCAAACATTACAGAGGTCTCACTTGTTTCACAAAACTACAAAAAAGAACTTTTAGGAAAACAAGATACATCCAGACAAAGAAGTTACAAAACTTCTCTCCATGACCCACTTACAAAGCGAAAAATAGCAACATTAACTCTCCACTACTCAAATAAAAACCTACTTTTAGTCGAAAGGAAAATTAAAATTGCAATGTTTAGTGCCTTTGCTTTTGCTCTACTGCTCTTTTTATTTTTCTATCTCCTTATAAAAAAAGAGCTTAACATACTCAACTATATCTCAAGTACACTAGAGAGATATTCACAAGATAAAAAAATCAAAATTATAGAAGTAAAAAATACAACAAGTGAGATTAAGACCATTGCGAATGTTGCCAACACTATGATGCAAAATATCTCATCAAATCTTACAGAGCTTCAATCATTTAACCAAAGACTCGAGAATGAGGTTTATACACAAGTAGCGAAACTCCAAAATCAAGAGAAAATGATGATCCACCAGTCTCGCCAAGCTGCCATGGGTGAGATGTTAGAGTCCATAGCCCACCAGTGGAGACAGCCCCTTAACATCATAGGGCTCGCCTCATCAAACTTAGAACTAGAGAACTCTTTAGGTATCCATAATCAAGAAAATTTTCAAGAAAAGATGACTATTATCTCAGATAATATCAACTATATGTCCAGTACCATTGATGACTTTCGAGACTTTCTCAACCCAAATAGAGAACAGCAACTCTTCAATCCTTCAGATGTTATAGAAGAAGTACTCAAGATTCTTAAAGCACAACTCTCTAACAACAAGATTACCTTAACTATAGATAGAGATGATACTATTGAATTTTATGGGGTAGAAAATGAGTTTAAACAGGTACTTTTTGTACTCATAAACAACTCAAAAGATGCTATTAAATCCCAACAAGAACAAGGCTTACTTACAGAAGGAAAAATCCATATCTCCATATATGCTAAAAATAATAGTATCTCCTTATGTGACAATGGAGGAGGTATCCCCAAAGATATCATCAACTCAATCTTTGATCCTTACTTTACAACGAAGTTTGCTTCTTCTGGTACAGGTATAGGTCTCTACATAGCAAAAAATATCATCACATCGCGTATGCAAGGTGAACTTCATGTCAAAAATACCGATGAGGGATGCTGCTTCACAATTCTTCAATCTCATAAAAATCTACAGGAATAATATATGAAATATACTTTTAGACTACTTCTACTCACCCCAATTCTTCTTTTTGGAGAGGCACAACAAGAGTTTAACCTCCTTGAAGATCTTGATAATGCTTCACAGATCAGTACAAGAACAAAACTTAACATGAACCAAACGCCTTCAGTCGTTTCTGTACTCCATGCAAGCGAGCTACAAAAACTGGGAATCACTGATGTTTATGGTGCTCTTGAAACAGTTCCAGGTGTAGAAGTTTCTATGGGTATTGGTGGTGGAAAACAGATAAGTATGCGTGGAAATAAGTCTATAGTGACAGATAAACTCAAGTTTATGGTTGATGGTGTAAGTATAAATGCTGAGCTCAGTGGAGCAAATCATTTCTATCTCAATATGCCTATAGAGCAGATTGAGCGTATAGAGATAATTCGTGGTCCTGCTTCTGCACTTTATGGTTCTTTTGCAAATATTGGAGTTATTAACATCATCACAAAAGCGGCTACTCATAAAAAAAGTATCTATTATGGAAGATTTTCTAGTGAGGGTTCAAGCAACCTAGGATTCACACAAAATGTAAACTCTAAAGATATGAAAATAGCCCTCTCTGCATTCGGACAAAAAAACGACTATTCTCAAGAATATGACAACTATTCAAAACTTCCAACACAAGGGCCATTTACCTCTTATGAAGATTTTACAGATAGCTCACTTGCTCTAAATCTCGAGCTCTATAAGAATATCCACTTCCTCTCACGATATCTACAACATGACACACAAAACTACTTTGGTTATGGAGCAGCACCTATAATACAAGATCCTAAAAATATTGCTCACACCTCGTGGATCAATGAGCTTGAATATACTCCATATATCACAAAAGATCTCTCTGCTGACTTAAAAGCAGGATATAAAACATATAGTATGATAGGAGAAGCGAGACTTTATCCAACAACCTTACTAGGTACTCCTTCAGACTTTATTGGCTCAGGAAACTACAAAGAGCAAAAATACTATACAGATCTCTCACTCAAATATAAACTCTCTAGTAATGATATTATCATGGGAGCCTACTTTGCACAGACACGAGCAGATAATACGACTTATTATGTAAATGATTATCACACACCTCCTACACCAGTATCTGATAAAACTATTTATGCTCTGCCAAATGGTGGTTTAGCAGAGCACATCAAACGCACTCAATATGCCCTATATCTCAGTGATATCATCAACTTTAATGAGAAATGGAGTGCAAATATAGGTCTTCGTTACGATAACTATTCTGATGCACAGAACTCATTTTCTCCTAAGCTTGCACTCCTTTATAACCTCAATGAAAAACAGAGCTATAAACTCCTATATCAGCGCTCTTTTCGGGCTCCCTCTCTTGTAGAGATGTATGGGTCTTACACACCATTTATTGGAGATCCTGAGTTACATTCTGAGACTATAGATACCGTAGAGTTCGCCTACAGATACCAAAGAAATTTTCAAAGTTGGATGGGTATGAATCTTTTCTATTCTCAAACTCAGAACTTTATCTACAGAGATCCTACTTTTCATCTTAAAAATGGAGCAGATACAAACTCTTATGGTCTAGAGTTAGAATTTAAACAGGCACTGCTTAGTGTCGCTTCTCTACAGGGGAACTATAGCTATATAGACAACAGATATAAGGATAACAGCTCTGTACCCCTAAGTGCTAAACATCTTGCCAATCTAATGCTCTCGTATAAGCTCATGCATAACTTTCACTCAGGAACACACCTTCGCTACGTAGGTAAGAGAGAACGCGAAGAGTCAGATACAAGAGAAGCACTTGATGCTTACACAACTCTTGACCAAACTTTTACCTACATGTATAAAGATATCTCTCTTCAAGCAAGTGTAAAAAATATTTTTGATGCAGATGTTAGCTTTGTTGCTCCAATAGGAAGTAATGGTACATATCTTGATGACTTAGCACAAACTGGCCGTACTTTTTGGCTTAGTGCACAGTGGGAGTTTGAGTGATACAAAAACTCTTTTTTCTCTTTTTGCTCTTTGTAGCAAATCTATCAGCACTAGAGTATGATGAAACCATACTAGAACTTGAAGCGAAGCTTTTTCCTAAGATGATTCTCTTAAGTGATGGCATAAAAAAGGAGAGTGACACTCTAAGTATCTATATCATTGCACAAGAAGTTGATAATAAAAGTGCCGAGTATTTCAAGACACTTATTCTCTCAAACTATCCAAAAAAGATCTCAGGTAAAAAAATTGAGGTAAGTATAAAAGAGTTTGTAGCGTTTAAGACAAAGCCTGATGCTATTATTGTACTTGATTATGATGGGGAAAAACTCACAGAGATAGCGAACTGGGCAAACACTCATAAGGTTATATCTCTTGCTTACGATCCATACTATATGAGTTATGGTTTACTTGCTTCTCTATACATTGGAAAAGCAACTAAGCCATATCTTAACAGTGCAGTTATAAAAAAATACGATTTTAGCTTTAATCCCTACCTCTTAAAACTCTCAAAGTTTTACTAGTAAAAATCTTACTTTTTATTTTCTATCTCTTCTTCTTTTTCAGCATGTTTCATTACCATCGCTCTATAAGCATCATCTTTTGGGACTAAGCCCGCTTCATAAAGAAACTGACTCGCTAAGAAGTTCTGTTTTTTTACCTTGTCATATCTTGCAAAACTCAAAAAGAGTATATCTTTTGCCCGTGTAACTGCTACATAAAAGAGGCGACGCTCTTCATCGAGACTTCCACCTCGTTGCATCAGTTTTCTGTTTGGAAAACGCCCATCCATAAGGTCAACTACATAAACTTCTTTATACTCTAGTCCCTTACTCGCATGAACAGAGAGAAGATTTACCCCCTCGCCTTGCGTTAGGTCTGAAGAACCAAGTATCATGGCGTTTAAAAAACGCTCATGCTCTAAGTAGGGTTTTGTGAGCTCTTTTAGGAGTAGATTTTTTCGCTCTATTCTTGTCAATGCTTCTGTCTTTTGCTTCTCATCTATACTTCCATCTTTAAGTGTTGCTCGCTTTGTCGCTAAGACATCGGCTATATACTTAAAGAGTTCTGACTTGGTTATCTTATCTACCACTGTAGTCGGCTTTTTCACACCCTTAAGGTCACGAAAGAGAAGATAAAAGTTATGTACAAACGCAGCAGACTCTTTTGTAAGGCGTGGGTGTTTAAGTACTGGGTTTTTCATAAATTTTGGCTCAAAACCTAGCTTAGCATACTTCCCTACAGCTCCTAGTTCTAAAAACTCATCAAAGAGCCCAAGTTGTCGGTTGAGCTTGCGTTTCTCAAAAGGATTACTCATAGACTCATCAGGTGCATACAGACCATAAAACATACTTCCCTGCCCTAAGGTCTTGAGTGCAAGATAAAGCTCTTTTGCCATAGCTGAGCCTATCCCACGAGCAAACTCAAAGAGGTGTATAAACGCCATCATATCAGACTCATTGACAAGCAGAGTGTAGAGGTCAAGAATAGCTTTTACTTCTCTGGCATCAAAAAAACTTGTACCACCCTTGCGTTTACAAGGGATATCCAGCTCACGAAGCCCTACTTCTATACCATCAGCCGAAGAGTTGTTACGAAAAATAACTGCTATCTCTTCATGTGGCGTTTGGGAGTCTCGTATCATCGCAGCTATGGCATGGTACTGATCGAAAAGCTCATCAAACGCGATAAGACTCGGTGCCTTCGCATCAAAATTTCGTGTCACTTCTAACTGCTTAGGATAGATACGTTCATTATGTTCTATCACCTTAGTAGCGAGTGAAAGGATAGGTCTTGAGGAGCGGTAGTTCTTTGTCAGAGTGTGGACATGAGCCTCAGGAAACTTCTTCGTAAATCCTCCGATAATACCTATGTCTGCACCATTAAACGCATAGATACTCTGGTCATAATCTCCTACACAAAAGAGTGAGGGTGGATTCATCACATCTATAAGTGTTCCTTGAAGGGCATTTGTATCTTGATACTCATCAACTAGTACTTCTTTATAACCCAAATCCTTTGTCTTACACATCTCACGGAAGTTGAGTAAAAGGTCGTTAAAGTTTACAAACCCATACTCGTGTTTTAACTTCTCGAACTCATCAACAACATCAGCATATATAATAGCAAACTGAGAGTGTTCTTCATACTTCTCTTTGACCCAGTCTTCGAAGTTTTTTTCTAACTCAGTGTTTTGATAAAAGGAGTACATATCGTAGAGGTGATTTCCACCGTAAGGTGTTACATCAGCATCTATGTGAGAAAAGTTACGTTTTTCAAAAACAGAACGGAAAAGTGTTTTTAACTCGCGTTGCTGTTTTAAGACCACTCGTTTATCATGTTTTTTAAGCCATCTGTAGCTCACTGCATGAAAGGTTCCGGCATCTATCTTTCCTGCAACTCCTTTTCCAAAGTACTCCGCCACACGGGCGACCATTTCAGCGGCTGCTTTGTTGGTAAATGTAAGGAGGAGTATCTCACTTGGCTGTATGTTTTGTGCAAGAAGATGACCGATACGACCTACTATGGTAGAGGTTTTTCCAGTCCCGGCAGAAGCGATGATAAGGTTTTGGGCATACGAAGAGGTAGCGGCTGCATACTGTTCTTCATTTAAACGTGATAAAGGCATTTTGCAATTATAGCTTGGGGAGTTTAAAGCTTGCAAATATTTGTTACAATTTTATCAAAAAGAATTCCTTTTCAATAAAAGATATATATTGTCTCTCACTTATGCAATGAAGTAGATGTAAAATGATATAATTCTTTATCTAACTAAAAGATTGTACACAATGACAGCTGATACCAAAATATTACAGATTATTTCAAATGAGACTAAAGATTCTATCAACCAGATGAATGTAGTTACACCTTCTGTATATGCCTCTATATTTACAAATTTCTCTAAAGAACATGATGCAGAGATAGAAGATGATTCGGATCTTGCTAATGATATTCTTACACAAGAGTGTTCTACTTTAACACAGATGCAAGAGTCAACTTCACAAAATGTCATGCACCTTAGTGAACACACAGAAAAAGCGATTACTGCTATTCAAGAAAAAGATGAAACGGCTCTTAGTGCTGTTTTAGAAGAGACTCAGAAGCTTAAAGCAGAACTAGAGAAGCTTAAAGAGGCAGTTTATCTAGATGAACTCACTCATATACACAACAGAAAATGGCTTAATGACCAAAAGTTAGAAAATGGTACAACACTCTTTAAAGAGGATGGTGTTTTAGCGATGATAGACCTCAACTACTTCAAGCTTATCAATGACACACATGGACACCTTATAGGTGATAAAATTTTGATGTTTCTCTCTAATGAACTTAAAAAGACAGGCTTTGATGTGATACGTTTTGGTGGTGATGAGTTTATTGTTCTTTTTCCAAAAAATATCAGTGCCAAACATGCCTTTGAAACACTCAGCAAGCTACGAGAGACTATTCTTAAGAAAAAATTCAAATCAAAAACCACTCTTTTTAAAGTTAGTTTTTCTATTGGTGTGAGTGAGTATACTACAAAAGATGAACTCGCATCAGCAATAGAGCTCGCTGATAAACATATGTATGAAGATAAACTCAGTATAAAAAAGAGAGTTACAGGTATAGATATAGAGTAATTTATAAAAGCTTTATGACTATTTAGATATAATCGCGTAATTTTAAATTAGGCGAAATTATGTCAGAGAACAGATACAATCCACAAGAAACAGAAAACAAATACTATAAAATATGGGAAGAACGTAAGTACTTCGAGATAGATGGTAACAAAGCTATTCAAGAAGAGGGAAAAAACTTCTCGATCATGATGCCACCACCAAATGTTACAGGACGTCTGCACATCGGTCATGCACTTACATTTACACTTCAAGATATCATCACTCGTTACAAACGTATGGATGGTTATAAAACTCTCTGGCAGCCAGGAACAGACCATGCAGGTATCGCTACACAAAATGTCGTAGAGAAACAACTCCTAGCAGAAGGCACAACAAAAGAGGAGCTTGGTCGCGAGAAGTTCTTAGAACGTGCTTGGGCTTGGAAAGCTGAGTCTGCTGGGATTATGACTGAGCAACTTCGTGTTCTTGGGGTAACTCCTGCATGGGAACGTGAGCGTTTTACTATGGATGCAGGTCTACAGAAGTCTGTAAAAGAGGCGTTTGTAAAACTCTATGATGATGGACTTATCGTTCGTGGAAACTACATGGTAAATTGGTGTACACATGATGGAGCACTCTCTGACATAGAAGTAGAACACGAAGACCACGACGGTAAATTTTACTATATGACTTACCCTTTTGCTGATGGAAGTGGAAGTGTTGAAGTCGCAACAACAAGACCTGAGACATACTTCGGTGATACGGCTGTTATGGTGCACCCTGATGATGAACGCTACAAAGCTATACTCGGAAAAGAGATAAAACTTCCACTTCTTGAGAGAACAGTTAAAATCATAGCTGATGAGCATGTTGATATGGATTTTGGAACAGGTGTCGTAAAAGTAACACCTGCACATGATCAAAATGACTACGAGGTTGGTAAACGCCACGACCTAGAGTTTATCACAGTCTTTGATGAGAAGGGAATCCTTAACGACTATGCTGGAGAGTTCAAAGGTTTAGAGCGCATCGAAGCTCGTGATATCATCGTGAAACGCCTTGATGAAGAGGGATATATCGTTAAGATAGAAGACCATAAGCACCAAGTAGGACACTGTTACAGATGTAAAAACATCGTAGAGCCTTATATCTCAAGACAGTGGTTTGTGAAAAAAGAAGTAGCTGATAAGTCTATAGAGAAGACAAATGAGGGTGAAGCTCAGTTCTTCCCTCCTCACTGGATTAACTCTTATAACTCTTGGATGGGTGAACTTCGTGACTGGTGTATCTCTCGTCAGTTATGGTGGGGACATCAAATCCCAGTATTTTACTGTGATGATTGTGGACATGAGTATGCTACTGAAGATGAGCATCCAGAATCTTGCCCTAAGTGTTCTAGTAAAAACCTAACACAAGACCCTGATGTTCTTGATACATGGTTCTCTTCTGCTCTGTGGCCTTTCTCAACTCTTGGTTGGGCAAATGGCGAAGAGGGGAAAGGTGCACTTTGGAATGAGTCTGACATGAAAGACTTCTATCCAAATACTCTGCTTATAACAGGTTTTGATATCCTCTTCTTTTGGGTAGCTAGAATGATGATGATGGGTGAGAACTTTAACGGAAAACTTCCATTTAATCATATCTACCTTCATGCCCTTGTACGTGATGCAAACGGTGATAAGATGAGTAAGTCAAAAGGAAATGTTGTAGATCCTCTCGATACAGTTGAGAAGTACTCTGCGGACATCCTGCGTTTTACTCTTGCTATCTCAGCGGCTCAAGGTCGTGACATCAGAATGAGTGATGAGAAGTTAGAGTTAAATCGTAACTTCACAAACAAACTTTACAATGCGACAAAATACCTACAGATGAATGTAGATGTTTTCCCTGATATGAATGGTTTTTGTGTAGAGACTGATCTCGGTCGTTACATGATGAGCCGTCTAAACTTTGCAACCAAAGAGGTACGTGCAAACCTTGATGAGTATAAGTTTAACGATGCAGCTCTTGTACTTTATAAGTTTCTATGGAATGAGTTTTGTGGTTGGGGTATCGAACTTTCTAAGGCTGACAAAGCATCTATAGTTGAACTTGGAGCAATTTTTAAAGAAGCTATGAAACTCCTCCACCCATTTATGCCATTTATCACAGAGCATCTTTACCATGAGCTTAGTGGTACTACACTTGAAGAGGGTGAATCTATCATGCTTATGCGTTACCCAAGCAAGACGAAACAACGTAAAGAGGAAGAGACTTTTGAAGTTATCATGGATGCTATTGTTTCTATCAGACGTGCAAAAGTTCTTGTAGACTTAGCGAACCAGAAGATAGAAAAAGCCTTCGTAAAAATAGACGGACTAAGTGAAAAATCCAAAGAGATGATGAAACCTTTCATCATAAAACTTGCAAAAGTAGAAGTGCTTGAGTTTACAGAGTCTAAGGTAGAAAATGCCGTAAGTGATATCTCAGATAAGTGTGAGACTTTCATCCCAACTGATAGTATAGACCTTACTCCTATCATCACAAAGCTTGAACGCCAAGATGAAAAACTTCAAAAAGAGATAGGTAAACTAAACGGTATGCTTAATAATGAGCGTTTCGTAGCAAATGCTCCAGAAGATGTACTAGAGAAAAACCGTACACAGCTTGCAGATGCTACTGCTAAACGCGAGAAGGTTTTAGAGCAACTTAGTTCTTTAAAGTAAACCCTCCCTCTTTCACCTCATTAGAGGTGCCTTTAATACTATTCTAACATTAATATGCTATACTTTTTCACAAAATAAGGATTTTTAATGTTAAATGTTATGATAGTTGACGACTCTAAAATTATTACAAGAACACTTAGTAAAAACTTTGAAACTATGGGTTTTAATGTGGTTGGCATTGCGATGAATGGGCAAGATGCCATTGAAATGTTTAAGAAACTCAAACCTGATTTAGTAACTATGGATATTACTATGCCTGTTATGAATGGGATAGAAGCTCTTCAGCATATTCGTGAGTTTGATGAAAAAGCAAGGATTGTCATGGTTACTTCTCATGGAGAAGAGAAGCTTGTTATGGATGCCATTAGCTTTGGAGCAAAAGGCTATATACTCAAACCAATTACACCTCTCAAAATAAAACAAGCTATTCAAAAGACATTCCCGAAAATAGCTAATGAGATTGAAGAAAACTACTTAAGCACTACACTAACATACTAGATGCATAAACTACTCAAACTTTTCCATACTACTTACCATCCAAAGTTGATAGATGCCATGATAAAGGCAAACTTTTCAGGTGCTATTCTTGTCAATATTTTTATTCCTATTATTATTTTTTATCTTTTTCACGAGAGTATTCCTCTTGGACAACTTGAGATTTGGTCAACTGCTCAGTTTCTAATATTTACACTCCGACTTGCCCTACAGAAAAAAATCAAGGACAATATCAATATCCAGTTTGTTCTTCTAAGCTTTACATCCTTTTTATATGCCATTCTTTCATGGGAAGCACTTCTTTATGCAGATGATACACACCTCCTTTTAGTGGCTATGATTATTGCTTCTATTGTTGCGGGATCTATTGCAACTATTGTGAGTGTTTATCATATATTTTTTGCCTTTGTACTTATTCAAATGCTTGGTCTTATCTCAGCATTTCTGGCAAAAGGTGAAGATATATTTTTTCTTTCTGCTCTCTTAGCAAGCTCATTTTTGCACTTAGTTCTCAAAAATGGGTATAAGCAGTATCTAAATATGAAAGAGACATTAGCACTCAACAAGCAGGTCAAAAATCTTTTAGACAATACCGGTGATGGCTTTTTATCTTTTGACAAACATCTAAAATGCCAAGATGGTTTTTCAAGTGAGTGTACACGTATTTTTGAGACTAAAGAGATAAAAGACAGAGATATAACAGAACTACTTTTCAAGGATGATTCCTATGAAAAAGAGATCTTTGTAGAAGCCATAGAGCGCTCCCTCAAAGCTGATAATAGTTTTCAGATAGATATGTTTCTATCTCTTATACCTCAAGATATAAAGATACGAAACTTAGTCATCTCTTTAGAGTGTAAACGCCATAGTGATGCTTACTTTATACTTATACTTCGAGATGTTACAGATAAAAAACGACTTGAATTTAAACTAGAGCATCAACATAAAGTACAGAGACTTCTTGTCAATGTAGCTTCTAATAAAAATGATTTTATTGATTTAAAAAATGACTTTGAACAGCTCCTCAAAATACTCTACACTCCGAGCGACTCTTCTGCATCTAGTATCAGTAAAATTAAAAAAGAGCTTCATACTTTTAAAGGAAATTTTTCTCAAAAAGGGATGATATATATCTCTAAGTATATTCATGAGCTAGAACTTAAGGTCCAACATCTCTCTTCTGAGGAAGAGATTATTTCAACCTATCAAACATCTGATCTAAGAGAAATATTTGACAAAGATATTGCAGTGATAGATAGTGCACTTGGAGAGGAGTTTCTCAACTCCACAGAGTCTATCAGTGTTAACATTGAAGAGATTAGTGCTATTGAGTTTGAGCTAAAATCCTTTGTATATAAGTTTAATTTAGAACAGCAGATAGCACTCAACACAATACTCAGTGATATTCATAAACTCAAAAATATTCCACTAAGAGAGATGCTCACTCCCTACATCACTTATGTTGAGCGGCTCTCTAAAAAGCTTGATAAAGAAGTTTTACCACTTGTTATCATAGGAGACGAGTCACTAAAAGTTTCACCACGACTCAAAAACTTCATGAAGCAACTTGTGCATGTTTTCAATAACTCTATTGACCATGGTATAGAAACTATAGAGGAGAGAGAAGAGAGTAAAAAAGATCCTTTTGCAAAAATAGTTTGTAAGTATCGCTTAAACTCTGAAATCTTAGTCTTAGAAATTAGCGATGATGGAAAAGGTATCAACACAAAAAATCTTGCATCTCAAGCTCAAGAGAGTGCTATGAAAAGCACTCAAGAGTTAAATACTATGAGTGAAGAAGAGTTATGTTCTCTTGTATTTCAAGAAAAACTTTCAACTAAAGGGAATGTTGACTTTATATCGGGGATCGGAATAGGCTTAGCCTCACTCTATAGTGAACTTAAAGAACTTCATGGAAATGTCTCTATTCAAAATCATCCAGGAGAGGGTGTAACATTTACTTTTTTTATTCCTCTACATACAAGTAAAAATCAAAATCTCTTTTATGAAGGAGCCTCTTCTCAAAAATCTCAAACAATTTTGGCAACAATAATTACCCAATCAGAGCTCTTTATCAAAAAATCATTAGGCATAATAGTGAGTACAAATAGAACATTAGAAATCTCTGATACAAACCTTCATGTCGCACA
This sequence comes from Sulfurimonas sp., assembly GCA_027082875.1. Classification (GTDB taxonomy): domain Bacteria; phylum Campylobacterota; class Campylobacteria; order Campylobacterales; family Sulfurimonadaceae; genus Sulfurimonas. The sequence continues at coordinate 14,272 of JALWTK010000202.1, forward strand.
GATTCAATTTTCTAAAGATTTTACTGGTAAAGTCATCCTTATATACTCTGGTAATATCCTCCAAGCATTTAGTGAATATATGCTTCCCGACGGTTTTGAGGAGGAAGAGAGAGAAGAAATTTATCAAGATGTAGCAAAAGAGACTATAAACACCATTGTAGGTCTCTCGCTTCAGTACTTTGATAAGTCTATAGATGAAGTAGAGATTTCCCCTCCTCTTGAAAATTCACCAGAGGAACTTTTACATATTATACAAACAAAAGAATTAAGATCTATCGCCACTATCGAAACATCACAGGGTACTTTAGGAATCATAGTTTTAAATGAAGATGCTTAAAAGTAAAAAATAGATATAATTCGCAAATTTAAAAATCTACTCTTGAAGGCATAATTTGTTTGATTTAAAAAAATATACAGCGGCAAATATCAAAAACGATATTTTATCTGGTTTAGTTGTTGCTGTTGCACTTGTTCCAGAGGCTATTGCATTTAGTTTCATTGCGGGAGTAAGTCCTATTGTTGGGCTTTATACTGCATTTATACTTGGTCTTATCACTGCTCTTATGGGTGGAAAACCTGGGATGGTTTCTGGTGCTACTGGTTCTGTTGCTATTGTCCTTGTTGGGCTTTCACTTCAAGCAAATGCACTTTTGAGTGCACAAGGGCTCAGTGGTGATGCACTTGCTATGGGTATACTCCACTATATTTTACTCGCAACTATTATTGCTGGAGCTATTCAGATAAGTATTGGGGCGTTTAAGCTCGGAAAATTTATCCGTCTTGTACCTACTCCTGCTATTCATGGTTTTGTGAATGGGCTTGCTATTGTTATCGGTACGGCTCAGTTTAAGTTCTTTGAGGGACAAGGGTATATGATGTATGTTATAGTGGCTATAACTATGGCTATCATGTATATTTTACCTAAATTTACGAAGGCTATTCCTGCTGGTCTTGTAGCTATTGTCGCTATCACTCTTGGCGTTTACTTCATGGGTGTTGATACACTTTTACTCAGCGGTCTTGATGATATGAGCAAGTATGCTGGGCAGTTTCCATCATTTGTAGTGACTGACTATCTTTTCAGTCTTGATGCTATCATAATGGTACTCCCTTATGCTGTCATAGTTGCTCTCGTTGGTATTATAGAATCTCTTCTTACTCTAAGTGTTTTAGATGAACTGAGCAACACTCGTGGTTCAGCAAATAAAGAGTGTATAGCTCAAGGAACAGGTAATATCTGTTGTGGTTTCTTTGGTGGTATGGCTGGTTGTGCAATGATTGGACAGAGTATCATCAACTATACTTCTGGTGGAATAGGAAGACTCTCCTCATTTGTAGCTGCTGTTGGTCTCATACTACTAGTAGTCACAATGAGTGGGGTTTTAAATGCTATTCCTGTCGCTGTTCTTGTAGGTATCATGTTTATGGTAAGTATCGGGACATTTGAGTGGTCTAGCTTCTCGCGTTTAAACAAGATGCCTCGTACCGATGCTGTTGTTATGGTAGCTGTAACAGTCATCACTGTTGTTTCAGACTTAGCTATTGCCGTTATCTCTGGAGTTATCATCTCTGCATTAGCGTTTGCCTGGAAACATGCTCGTATTTTTGCGAACACACATATGGAGGAAGATGGCACAAAAGTTTATGAGCTTGATGGACCACTCTTTTTTGGAAGTGCTTCTACCTTTGCGGATAACTTTGATGTAGAACTTGACCCTCCTAAAGTTGTTATTGATTTTAAAAATGCTAGAGTTATGGACTCAAGTGGTGTTGAGGCTGTTGATGCTATTACTAAAAAATATGAAGAAGCTGGTAAAAATCTTCTTCTGCGTCACCTCTCACCAGACTGTAAAGCTATTTTAAAACTTGCAGGACCACACTGCTCTTATGAAGAGGATGATCCAACTTACAAAGTGGCTTTTAACTACTAAGACGAAGGAAGCAAATGAACTACAAGTCCCTGCAAGCAAAAATAATAATCATTTTTTCTATTCCTATGCTTGCACTGATCTACTTTTCATACTCCTTCGCCGTTTCAAAGTACCAACAACTTGAGCTAAGTAAAGCACATGTTCTCTCTGCAAATGCAACAAACACCCTCACAGACCTCATTCATAACCTACAATCAGAACGCGGTCTAAGTGCTGGATACTTAGTCTCACAAAACCTTATACTCAAAAAGAAACTTCAAACTCAATACATCAGGAGTGATCTCTCTTATGAAAACTATCTAAAATACTGCCAAAAGAGTCAAACTCAGCAGGAACTACTCCAAAAGTTTTTACCATTCAATCCTCAAAAAAAGCAAAAGCATATTAGTGCACATTTTAAAAAAATACAAGAGATTAGAGAAAAAGTCTTAAATCAGAAATTAAATTTACACACGGAGCTAGAGTATTACTCTCTTATCAACAAAGAGCTTATGCAGAATATTGACCTCTATGTCAGCCTTCTCAATGGTAATCAATATATAAATAACTCCTTCTCTCAGCTACAAAACCTCCAAGAGATAGCAGGTCTGCAAAGAGCATATATTTTTAGCAATATTCTTAAACAGAACTTCTCCAAAAGTACCCTACTAAATGTTCAAGAGCTAGAAACAAAACTTAACCTTACAAAAGAGAACTTTCAGCTTCTAGCACCAAGTAAAGCAAAAGTAATTTACAACTCCATACTCCAGCAAGAGACAAGAGATAAACTAGAAGATATGAAAAGCAAATTTTTTCAATCAGAACTTCAAAAAGAGAAAGCACAGATATGGTTTACACTAAGTTCTTTGTATATAGACCAGTTACATCACATCTCTCAGCTCATCCTAAAAAACTCTATTATTACTGCTACAAATAGTGAAGAAGATGCAAAAAAGATACTCTATCTCAGTGCTGCATCATGGATTTTTTCTATTCTAGCTTACCTTTTTTTTCTATATATCATAAATAAACTACTCAACAAGGAGAAAAAACTCCTTGAGAAACTTCGTATATCTTCTTATATTTTTGACTCACACGAAGCGATGGTTCTTACCTCGCCCAAGGGTCTTATTATCCAAGTGAATGGTGCTTTTACTAGTATCACTGGTTACTCAGAAGAAGAGGCTATTGGAAAGAGTGTAAACCTTTTAAAGTCATTTAAACACTCCGAAGATTTTTATAAAAATATGTGGAAAAGACTAAAAGAAGAGGGAAAATGGAGTGATGAGATCTACAATAAACGCAAAAATGGAGAGATCTATTTAGAGAGACTCTCTATTACTGCCATTAAAGATGATCAAGGTACTCTTATAAACTATATTGCCCATTTTTTAGATATCAGTGATCTTAAAAAAGCTCAAGAGAGAGCAGAGCATCAAGCTGACCATGATTTTTTAACTGGTCTTTTTAATAGAAAAGCACTTATGAAAAGACTCCACGAAGAGTCTGCAAAAGCACAACGCCATAAGTTTACCCATGCCTTTCTTTTTATGGATCTTGACCACTTTAAAGCAGTCAATGATACTTACGGACATGCAATGGGTGACAAACTCTTACTAGAAGTCACAAACAGAGTCCAGTCTTTACTTCGAGAAGAGGATATTTTTTCTCGTATTAGTGGCGATGAGTTTACTATTATCATGCTCAATCTTGATAATAAACGACCAACTGCAGCACTACAGGTAAAAGAGAAATGTAACACAATCATCGAAAATCTTTCTAAAGAGTTTTTTATAGATGAAAATAGTATCAATATTAGTGCGAGTATAGGGATCAAGATATTTCCAAACAAAGAAGAGTCTATAGAAGATGTTATATCTCATGCAGATACAGCTATGTATCAAGCCAAAGCGAATGGTAAAAATAGATATACCTTTTTTGATAAAAATATTGAAGTAAAACTCAAAGAACTTGCTCGTTTAGAAGAGGAGTTACTCAAAGCGATACAAAATAAAGAGTTCACATTTTATTTACAGCCAAAAATAGATATTCAAACAAATACAATTTGTGGTGCAGAAGCACTTGTGAGATGGCAACACCCCTCACGTGGTCTACTCTTCCCTAATGACTTTTTAGAAGTAGCTTCAAAAATGGGACTTATCCCATCTTTGACAAAGCTAGCACTCCAAAGTGTCTGCCAATTTTTACATAACTATAAGGATTGGCAGGGTATTGTCTCAATAAATATCAATGCAACTGAGCTCCTAAACCCTGAGTTTGAAGCATCTGTCTTAGGTATTATTAACTCCTACAGTATCAACCCAGAACACATAGAGCTTGAAATACTTGAAGATGATCTTATTGAAGATATTGATAAAGCTATAGAGAAGATTAGCTCACTTCGCCAACACGGTATCAAACTCTCTATTGATGACTTTGGAACGGGATATTCATCTATTACCTATCTCAAACGATTGCCAGTAAACCACCTCAAAATTGATCGTAGTTTTACTCAAAATCTTCATGATGCTTCAAATAAAAAACTTATGAAGATGATGATAAATATGGCTAAAGCCTTTAATCTCAAAACAGTTGTTGAAGGTGTTGAAGATGCTGAGCAACTTGAGTATATCAATAGATGTGGGGCAGATATCTACCAAGGATTTTACTGCTCCCCTGCAGTGGAGAAGGAGAAGTTTATAGAGATACTAAATAGGGCTTAGGCTCACTAAAGTAGTAGCCCTGAGAGTAGTCTATTCCAAGAGCTTTGACTCTATTTTGCACCTCTTCGTTATGTATAAACTCTGCAATAATTTTAATACCACTGCGTCTGCAGATCATAATAATCGCATCGACAATTACCTGACTCTTTTCATCATCTATGATATTTTTTATAAATGCACCATCTATTTTTACATAGTCTGGATGAACTTCTAATAGGCGTGACATATTAGAGTTTTGTGCACCAAAATCATCTATAGCTATTTTAAAGCCCTTCTCTCGCAAAGAGTTTATCTGATTGAGTATCACTGCTTTTTCAAGGCTCTCTATCTCCTCTAAAATTTCTAATACAACACGAGAGGGGTCTATATTATATTTGCTAACATTTTTAAGAAGATACTCTTCTAAATAATCTTCTATAAGGTCTTCAGCAGTAATATTAAGAGAAAATTCATACTCATTGTCACTAAATATTTTAAAACTTTGGGAGATAAGTGCCTTTGTAACATGGGAAAGATTTCCTGTCATTTTTGCAGCATTCATAAAAAAGTATGGAGAGATAATAGTCTCTTCATCTCGTAGGCGTGCTAAACACTCATACTTCTCTATCTTCTGTGTATGGTTATTGACTATTGGCTGAAAGTAGGCGATGATATCTTCATTAGATACAGCATCTTTTATTTTTGTTATCCAGTAGATATTTTCTTGCTCTTTTTGGATGTACTCTGAGTTTGCATCAAAAATTTTATAATTGTTTTTTTTACAGACTCGCAGTTCATTTATAGCAAGTTCTGAATGAGAGAGATTTATAAGACCAGAACCATGTGAAATGCCAATGCTCAAAGAGATTTTTAGTTCAATGTCATTTTCTAGAGTAATCTCTGTATGCGAGAAAAAAGAGAGTATAGACTCTGCTACTTCAGCAATACTAACAAGGTTATAGTGAGTGTAGTCCAATAAGACAAACTTATCAGAGTAAAAATGATAGAGTCTAGAACTAGGAGGTTTTATATGGTTTACATACTCAACAAATATTTTTAAAAGCTCATTACCAGCTTCATAGCCATAACCGTAATTCACATTTGAAAAGTTATCAATATTGAGTACAAAACAGGTGACAGGCTGGTTTTTTTTCAGCTCTTCTTCTAAATCTTGGTTAGTGCCTATATCCATATCTTTATATATAGTCATGCATCAATCCTTTTGTAGCACTATAAAATGCTCTGGCTTTTTAAGCTTATACTTTGGCATACTCTGCCCAATGTTCGCATCAATATAAGTAGGATCTGCTATAAGATAACGATGCATTCCATAGTGAACATTATCACCTCGCATAGGGATATTGAGCCCAGTTGCCATATGATCTTTATATTTTACTCCAACTACACTTATATGAAACAGTTTTTGTACAAGAAAAGCAAAAAGTGTTGCACGATCTTCACAATCTGACTTATTATAATAGAGTGTTTCATAAGCAAACATTACCTTTTCACGACCAAATTGCTTTTGATCAGCTTCATAAACAAAGGCCTTTTGCACAAAGTGGAGTACAAAGTTGAGGGCTTCGCTCGCTTTTTTTCCATCAAGGTACTTTTTCATTCCCTCTGCTATCTCACTACATGTTCTTTGGCTAAATGCAGCATTAAAATATATCTCATAGTCTGTTTGAGGATATGTAGCTAAAAAATCTATTAGATTTTTATCATAAGTATAAGAAAGGGGGTATTCTACCCCAAACTGACGAAAATGCACAGTTTTTGAATGCGTATCCTCTTGAAAACTTGGAAGAGTTTTTAGTGAAAGATCAAGTGCTTTATTTGCCCCAGGGTACTCTTGTTTATATGTATATACTCGTGGCTGTTTTCCCATAGCATAGCTACTGAGCAAATAATATTTTTTGTCTGCAAAGCTATATCTACTTGTTGCATAAATTATCTGTTTAGTCCAGTGAAGCAAAACAACGTGTTTGTTACTAAGTCCTACTTTCACATCATAGCCCAGTTTATTGAGTATAACCCATATATAAAGTCTCTGTTCATCTCTCTTGGTATAGAGTTTTTCTGCTATTTGTTTAACAAGTAAGTACTCTCCCCAATCATTTAATGCTAATTCACTAGTGATTTTCTTTATATCACGAAGCGAATCTTCATACTCAGAGTGTACAAGCACATCAAAAAAGCTGACTATGCCAGTTTGATTTTGGGGATAAAACTGTGCACTTTTTATATTTAAATCAACATTCAGAGATATCTTCTGTCCAAAGTAGAAAAGATGAAGATTTTGACTACTCTTATCCAGAGAGAGACTCTTTTGTTTCTGTTCTGCTTTAGGAAGTAATATATTTATAAGAGGCCCAACACTTTTAATCTTTCTTTGCGCTGTTTTTTCTGTATGTTTTGGTTTAGGCTTTTCATAAAAGTTTTGTGTTTGCTTCGCTGAATACTCCTGCCACGAGGAGTGTAAATACTTACTAAATTCTTTATCTTTTACATCTTTATAATGTGTAAAAGAGCTACTTTGTGTGCGCTTAAAGTCTTCAAAACTTTTAGCAAAAAGTGTAGAACTTATTAAAAAGAAAAGTAAACTAGAAAGGCCAAACAGCCTCAATAAGTTTTGTTCCCCATCCCTGTTTTGTTGCACGATCAACATCCCCTTCTGTTTTATACAAAATTTTTGCATCACTCATCTGTGCTGAGTTTATCTTATTGTTTTGATCTATATCATAGGGGCTAATAACACCACTAATTTGAATAATTTGCTTCTGATCATCAATAAGTATCTCACGTCGTCCTGAGATAAAATAATTTCCATTTTTTAAAATTTTCACAACACGAGCAGAGACGGTAGTTGTAAAACTCGCATCTTTTGTTGCTGATCCTTGACCTTTATAATTACTTGTAGAATTGGACTTAAATCCTATGTCTGTAAAGCCATTAGCCTTAGAAATAGCCTTATTTGTACCACCATTTGCACCACCTAGTGTACTAAATGTACCACCACCAAGAGCAATAGCATCAGACTCGGATAACTGTTTTGCTCCTGTATTTGAGCTTTTTGCAGTCTCTGAGATAACTACAGTCACAATATCATTTACATTCATAGCCTTATGATCAGAAAAGAGTGGATTTTCACCCTGACCAAAAATACTCCCTGTAGATGTGAAGTTCTGTCTCTCTTCACGGGCAGGCATCTGCTCCACATACTTTGGTGGTTCAAAGTTCATCTCAGGATCACTTAAACCTGCAGTACAGCCACTTAAAGAGAGTATAGCTAAATATAACATAAAAGAAGTAAGTATTGTATTTTTCATATCTCTTAATAGCAATTTTAGTTCCATAACACCTCTTAATCTGTAAATTCTAAAGAGTATTCATGGGTATTATAAAAAAGGATCATCACTCCTAAAATCACTACTATGCGGGAGTATTTATCCTGCATAGGTGCTGGTCGGTACTGCTCTAATTTCTGTGAGAAATGCCCCACTATATCTAAAAAAGCTATCCAAGCTTGTGCTCCAATAGAGGAGACGAAAAGCATAAATGCTAAAAGTTTTACCATCTCTAAAACACCATCCATACCTACTCCTTACCAATCATCAAGAACGAAACCTTTTGGCTCTTCCTCGACCTCTTTTATCTCTATATCTTCATTTATCTCAGGCTCTTGCACTTTTGTGACCTCAGGTCTGCTCATCTGCTCTTCAAACTTCAACTCGAGACCCTTACTTGTCATCACAAAGCCATTGACTTGAAGTTTTCCCTCATGTATGAGCTTGTGATGCTCTTTACACAAAGGTATAAGGTTGTGCTTATTGTCTTTATGAAAATGCCCGATAAATCCAGCTTCATCTGCTAAACTACGTTGAGAGATATGATGCACATCCTCAGCAATAGCACCACAGATGATACACTTCGTAACATAAAGCTCTTTGTTATACTTACTCGTTTTTTTCTTCACTAAAAGTTCTAACTCATCAAAGTCATTTGATAAACGCTTACGGATGGCATTTGCCTCTTCTAAAAACTCACTATCCATGTGTAGAGACTTTGCAAACTCAAGTCCATAGATACTACTACCACTTCCAGCTTGAAGTACACGGTTAAAGACTAAGGTATCTTTTTCTTCATCATACTCTACACTAAGATGTAGGTCTACGACATTATCAAGTGTAGTTATCTCTTGCATCGTTGAGAGCTGGTGCAAGTGTGTCGCAAAGAGGAAAAGACAACGAGTATTTGCAAGTTTTTTGATAGCTGATGCAACTATAGCAACACCTGAGAGTGTCTCTGTTCCATGGCTTATCTCATCCCCTAAAACTAGAGAACGAGTAGTTGCACGGTTAAAGATGTTTTTGAGTTCAAGCATCTCTACAGCAAAAGTAGAGAGCCCTTTTGCAAGGTTGTCTTTAGAGACTATGCGAGTAAAAAGCGAATCAAAAATACTAAACTTCATCACAGCAGCACTCACAAAAAATCCAGACTGTGCCATAAGAGTAGCAATCCCTATACTCTTCATAAGAGAGGATTTTCCACTTGAGTTTATCCCATAAAGAAGCACACCGTTGATATCATGTCCATCATGAACACCCACTTCAAGCATAACTGTTTCAGGATGAGGCAAGTCCATATACTCACGATTTCCCATCACTATGTCATTTGGTACATAGAGTCCACCTCTCTCTTGTACCTCTATGAGAGGGTGTCGAAGTTGCATGATCTGCATAAAGTTCTCATTCTCTTTCACCTCAACGATTGTAGGGCGAGAGTGCTTGTATGTTTGAGCTACTTTTGAGGAGCTTACCCCTACATCAAGATCAGAGACATAGGCTATAACTCTGTCAAAAAGAAGGGAGTATCTGCGTTCATAAAGTGTTTGAAGGTTTATGTACTTCTCTTTAACAAGAGTCACTATCTTTCGACGGTTTTTCATGATCTTATCTGAGAGTTCATCAGTAAATGTAGAGGTAATTTTCACAGAGTTTGTCAATTTTTTGACATTGTAACTAAGAAAAAACTCCTCTTGTTTAAACGCACTCTCTATGAGAGAGTAGCGGTTTTTTGAAAGAGAGATATAGTAACCCTCTTTCTCTAAAAGTCCAAGTGTAACAAGTCGGTTAGAGCTTCCGGCGTTTACAGACTCTAGTAAACCTTCTATTCGTTTCATGATGTCCTTAAATGCCACCAACATCACACTATTTTCTTTGACAAGTGTATCTATAGATTCATCTACACCACTCATCAAAAAGTTCTCATCTACTGTGTTGTTTGTAAAACGACGAGAGACATCAAGATCTATGCTTTTGCTTATATCACGAAGAAACTCTTCAACTTCACTCTCATGAAAAGGTGTCTTTTGGATTTTGTGTTTTTTGACATAGAGCATTAACTCTTTAACTGCGAGCATTGAGTCATAAACATGATTCATCTCAAAAGGATGAAGTCGACCTAAGTTAAGTCGGCGTGAGAGTCGCTCTAAGTCATAAACACCACGCATCATCTCATCGAGATAACGAACATGCGAAGAGACTCGCTCTATAAGGTTATAACGGCGATTAAGCTCCACCTCTTCCATAATAGGGTTAAGCAGACGCTCTTTAAGCAGACGCCGACCGATGGCAGTAGCACTACGGTCTAACATCTTAAGGAGTGTAAACTCTCTTCTATCTTTAGAGATGATGCCCATCTGCTCTAAGGCATTGTTTCCAAGGTACATAAAACGGCGATTATCTATCAAACGCGGCATAGACATCTTCTGTACTATGTGGTAGTCATGCTCGATGACAAAGTGAATAAGTATCGCGAGCGATTCTGTTATCATAGGAGAGCGTTCTAAGTCAAGATGCTCTATAGGCGAGAGCAAAGACTGTATCTGATAGACCTCCCCAAAGAGTCTGTTTTGAAACTCTATCCTTGGTCTTTGGTTATTCACTGCATAGTGGTAGTGTTCTGGTATCTCTAAGTACTGCATCACATGGCGTTGGTCATCTATGCCATCTAAGAAAGTAACAACTATCTCACTTGTTCTATAGACATTCAGGAGATTAAAAACCTCATCAAGGGCATAAGAGGGGTCTTCACTTGTGGAGTGTGTCTCATACATCCAAGTCTTTCCAGTGGTGACATCTATGGCAGAGTAACCCACACTATAAATCCCACGGTACTTATCTATGGCAAGAGAGACTATATAGTTATCATCATTATCTACAATATGCTCAAAGTTTGTTCCAGGGGAGACAATTTGAGCTATATAACGGCTTATTTTTGGAGGATTACCCTTTTGTTTCACAACTATAACCGTGTACTTCTGCTCTTGTATAAGTCTGTTTAGATAGCGTTCAAAGGAGACAGCAGGAACACCTGCTAAAAGTGGGTTTCTATCAGAATTTTCTATGATATTTTTGTTTTTCTTTGTAAGCTGGATGTTGAGGAGTTCGGCTATCTCTTTAGCCTTCCCTATCTGCTCCTCATCGTTGTTGACCTCATAGACCTCATAAAAAGTACCTATCTCCATAAAGACAACAGTATCGCTTCCATACTTCTCTTCAAAGTGGCGTTGTAGATCAAAATAGGTCTGGGTGAGCAGTCGCTCTTTGTTATTGAGCATATTGCTTACATCGGAGATTTTCATAAACTAGCCTCTTGCCTCTTTTATAGCGGCATAAGCTTCGTTAAGTCTTTTTGTTTTTGCTTCTGAAAACTCAAGCATATCTTTGGGAAGTCCCTTGCTTACTAATGAATCGTAATGGTGTTCTTTCATCAAACGGCGATAATTTTTTTTCACAACTGAAAAGTCATCACTTTGGCTACACTCAAGTTCAGCATAATACTCTGCCATTTTATTTAGAGGTGTTTGGCGAACATACGAGTTACTACCACCCTGTCCAGAACTTGAGTAGTTTGTATAAGAGTAACTATACCCTCCCCCATTTTTACGAGCATTTTCGAAGTTTTTAAAAGCCTGTGCATACATAATCTTCAGACCAAGTAGCAAAAAGAAATTGAAAGGAAAAAAGAGAACACGAGGTGCAAAGATCAAAAGAAAGATACCAATAACAACACTTCCAAAAACAAAGCCAAGCCATGTAACCTCTAGAAATATTCCTAATGCTATTAATGCAAAACCAATTATTTTTTTCATAAACTTCCTTATATTGTAAACGAATTATAGCTAAAGAAAATAACCATTTGAACTATTTATTTATAAAAATATTGGAATATTTTAAAATGGTGAAGATATTTCTGTGGGCTAGTAATATACTAGGTCATGCTGATGCTTCTATGACTCTTTAGATGTATGCTAAGTATAGAAAAAGGGATGATGTTAAAAGAGCTTCATTTCTCGGTGCTATATGAGTGCATATATGCTTAGTCACTTTAGGGGAACAGTAGCTAAATAAATCAGTTGGAATATCAGTATTTATGGGGTTTAATTAAGTCTGGCTCCGGATGCTGGATTCGAACCAGCGACCAAGTGATTAACAGTCACCTACTCTACCGCTGAGCTAATCCGGAATGTGATTAGAATTATAGCTAATAAGAATTAAACTAATCTAAATTCAGCTATTTTTTCTTCATAAGTTTTTATATCTTGTTTTCGTTTATGTTTTAAAGCACCTTTTAGTAGGAGTGTATACTTTTTAAGAAGTTCTTTTTCTATAAGTTCTCTCTTTTCCGGGATAAGATTTTCTTCATCCCTCAAAAGATTTTCAAGAGTAATTATGCGAAATCTATCCATGCCCCAATGCTTAAAACTGAGTTGATCTGCATGCCCTGCATATTTTTTGATGAGTTTTTTATCTACTAATGCTATTGTACTTTTCAAACTTATTCGTAGCCAGAGGTCATAGTCTTCACACACTTCTAAAGCCTCATCAAACATACCTATAGACTTAAAAAGATTTTTATGGATGAGTGATGATGAAGGGGCTATATTGCAATAGGAAAGATTTTCTGCAAAGGCATCTTTACCTATTTTTTTAAATTTTTTAGGAATCTTTACATTCATTCCATCTCTTATCCAAGTTTCATCTGTATAACTCATCAGTATAGTGCTATCTTCTTGATGAAATACCACTTGTTCTTCTAGTTTTGTAGGTAGCCACTCATCATCAGAGTCTAAAAAAGCAATCCATTCTGAACTTGTACTCTTTATACCTCTATTTCTTGCAGAAGAAACACCACTATTTTCTTGATATATATATATTACAGAGGGGAAATCACTTTGAATATCTCTAGTATTATCTGTTGAGCCATCATCAACAACTATGATTTCGATGGGTTTGTAAGTTTGAGAGAGTACAGAATTTATCGCTCGAGAAAGAAGTGCATAACGGTTGTAAGTAGGAATAACAACCGTTATTTGCATTGTAGCATTTACTACCAGACTTTTATCTCATTGTAAAGACTATCACGTTCTACTGGTACAAAACCACTATTTTTTATAAGTTCTGTAAATTCTACAACATCCACACCATTTGCACTCTTCGCACCTGCTGCTGAGTTGATAGACTCTTTTTCTATTGTGCCATCAAGATCATTTGCCCCAAACTCTTGAGCTACTAAAGCGAGGTTCACAGTAGATGTTACCCAGTAGGCTTTGAGATTTGGTACATTATCTAGGACTAAACGCGAGACTGCCATAGTTTTTAGTATCTCATTTGCTGTTATAGGGGCTTCTATATTTAGATAGTTATTTTCTGTTTGGTAGACAAGAGGGATGAAGCAGTTAAACCCACCTGTTATATCTTGAAGCTCACGTATACGCATCATATGGTCAATACGATTCTCACGAGACTCTACATGTCCAAAAAGCATAGTAACATTAGACTTCTTCCCGCGTTCATGCCATTTTCTATGTATTTCAAACCACTGATCAGAAGTTACTTTTCCTTTACAAATGTAGTCACGAACCTTCTCATCGAAAATCTCAGCACCACCACCAGGCATAGAGTCCACACCATTTTCTACCATCAGATCAAGTACTTCATCATAAGTAAGTCCATGGTGGCGAGAGAGAAAGTCTACTTCTGCAGCTGTTAAGGCTTTTACATGTAGATGAGGATACTGCTCTTTTATCTTTTTAAATATCCCTAAATACCAATCAAGTGTTACTTCCGGGTTGTGTGCGGAGACTATATGCACCTCTTTAGCACCTCTTGCATCTATCTCTTTGACAGTTTTGAGTATATCTTCATGACTCATAGTATACTGGTTAGGATTTTTCCGAGTTGCAGAGTAGGCACAAAACTTACAAACATCTGCACAGACATTTGTTGGGTTGATGTGGCGGTTGACATTAAAATAGGTCTTTTTTCCATGAAGTTCTTGGCGTGCAGTATCTGCAAGTGATCCTAAGTCAAAAAAATCCATATCATAGAGTTTTAGTGCATCTTCAAAGTTTATTCTATTCATTTTTTAATCTTTACTATTTTTTCGAATTATAGCTAAATTTTCAGCTTATAAATTTTTACATTTGGATTTAATTCCACCGCTTCAAAGAGTTTCGAATCTGCTTTTTCTAAGACCATTAACTGAATGTACAGAGAATTATACATTGCATCATCAAGAATTAAAAATGTATTATAATTAGACATATAGATAATATTAAGATTTCCGGTGATATTGAGTAACTTTTCATCCACATGCAATTTCATATGCTTATCATAAGCTGTTTTTACAAATCTTTTGAGAGGTACATGCTGATGTCCTATTATCACATTACCCGTTTTTTTATCTAAGTAGAGTCCACGACCAAAGTTTATCTTATCACCCATATCTTTAAAGTTACGGCTTACAAAGAAGAAAGGTTTTGCACCCTGTTTGCCACTCATAAGATTTATATTTGAAAATAGATCAACAGTTGGTAAAATATTTATCATCTTAAATGGTAAGTAGAAATAGATATCTCTTGTTTTTTTAGGTAACTTTATATCTGTTTGTAGTGAAAGTAAAAAGTCATTAGTATCCTTAAAACCATATTCTGTTGTCATCTGCTCTATCGTGGAAAAAATAGTAAGGTTTTTATCTTCTATAAGTTTTTTATTAGCATCCACAAAGGCAAAAATTTTTTCTGTCTGCTCGACATCTAGTCTAGCCATTTTTGCCGCTACATCTTGAGGTTTTGTAAGGATATAACTCAAAGGAAAGTTCACAGATCCACTATGCTTACCACCATCGGCAAGGGTTTTCACATCTGCATAATAACGAATAGGATAACCATAATCCCACCAACCGATTACATAATCTTCTCTAGTAGCAATATGTTTCAGCGTATCTAGTGTTTTTACCTCATTTGCTGAAAAAACTGTAGGCACCTTATAGGCTACTATATGTTTATAGTTCGGATAGAGTATCGCCAGTGTAAAAACAAGCATACTGAGTACTTTAAGTTTAGAGGTTGGCATAAGGGAAGCAAGTTCAGTGATAAGAAACGCAATACCAAATGCTAAGATAGGCACGGCATAGATAGTAAAACGCAGACCACCTACACTTGCTAAAAATCCTAATCCTACTAAAGGAAGTGCTAAGAGCATTATCTTATGTCTATAGGAGAGATAAGCATACCCAGTAAGTGAAATAACGAAAGTAATAGGGCTTCCACTAATACGGTTTGCAAATGTCTCAAAAGGGATATGCCCAGCTTCACGGATAGTCTGCATAACTGTGAAGAAGTGAAGCTTTAAGCCTTCCTCTCCAACACTAATAACATCTTTAAATACATATCCTTTTAACTTTACCCAGATAGGTGTAAATCCACCAGTCACAAAATACATCAAAAGACCAAGTGCTAAAACATGGTAAACATACTGCTGCATACTCTCTTTTTTGAGTGTTACATAAGCAATAAAAACAATAACTAACCTAACATATTCAGGAAGCCCCATCATTGCAAAAAGCATCATGGCTAAAAGTTTGTAGTTATATTTATTCTCCCTATCAAAAAGAAGAGTATAAAAAAGAATCAAGCCAAAGAAAGATGTTTCTAGTGCATAAGATTGTGGATACCACCATCTATAAACAAGTATATCTAAGGCTGTAAGGAGTAGATAGATATCTTGCTTGGTACGAATCGCCCAGATGATAGACCAGAGAAGGAACATAGGAAGTACTATGTTAAGCATATCTGTGTCAAAGTATCCTGCCATAGTACGATTATAGTAACTCCAAGCTATAGAAGCTAAAAGAGCAGCTATAAGTCCCATCTCTAAGTTTTTAAGAGACTTTGCTATAAGGATAATAGGCACAACAACTAAAGAGCTTAAAAAAACAGGCATATAAAAGATAACAGACTCAAAAGAAAATGGCAGTATATAGGCAAAAAATGCTGTTAACTCTGCAGCTGCTGTAGCTACAGGAGAGAGATCATGTAGCTGATGAAAACGATCAAAAAAATCTTTCGCATCTGGATTTGTCGTAGTTCCAGAGAGCAGATCTCTCGCCCCCTCAGCCCAAAAATAACCATCATTTGTATTTATCATAAATTGACCATGAAAGATAAATGGCTCATATCCATAAAACTGATAGACCCAAATGAGTCGCATAAGTACGGAGAATGAAAAGGCTACAAGTATATAAAGGAGTGTTGTTTTTGTTTCTTTAGAGAGTTTTGACAAGAAGAGTTCCTAAGGAGTAAAATTTTAAAATATTATAGCATAATAGAGTATTTATATGAAATTTATTTTATTTCTCTAACTCTAAGAAAAATAGGAAATCTCGGTTTTTTATACTTTGTAAGCTCTTTATACTTAAAAGTTACCTTACTCCCAAGAGCTGGTGGAGTTTTTCGTTCAGCATCACTAAAACCACTCCCTATCTTAAAAAGTATCCCAGAGGGTAGCTCACACCTGAGTGCACCCATCATTCCTAGATACTTTCCTTTTCCTTCTGCATAACCTACAACTCTGCACTCATCATCTAAAAAACTTTTTACTTTTAAGGCTTTTGAGGTTCTCTTGTTTATGTAAGGAGCTAAAGGGTCTCTCACAACTAAGCCCTCTGCCCCTTTTTGCTCTAGTTTATGCAGATAGGCGATCATAACCTTTTTCGATTTTATCGGTATCTGTGCTATGATTTTTAGTCTCTCATTTCTATAAGGTTTTATCTTTGCAAGTCTAGCAAAAAGATCACCTGAGGCATGTGGCACTTCAAAGATATTGTACTTAATCTGATGCCACTCTTGAGATGGGACTTTATCTCTTACGATAGAGGAGATATTTTCAAAATCTTGGCGTTTACTCCAAAGTTCTCCATCTATCTCAAAAGGTGGAAAACCTTTCGTAAACCACAGAGGGGCATGAAGGACTTTCCCTCCACGGCTAATAAGCTTTTTCCCATCCCAATAAGCACGAATACCATCAAGCTTTTCACTCATCACCCAGCCTGTAAGATTTTGATCTTTATAGACTTTAAGAAGTAGTAGATTAGGTTTAGATGCCAACAGAAGCAGAGGTAAAAGCAAAAAAAGAAGTAGTCTCATTTTATATACCAGGTGCAGACCACATACTAGAAGTCACACCTCTATCTACAAGTTCAAGTTGTACTTTATATGCCTCTTGCCACTGCTTTTTTATCTCTTGATACTTTTTATGATTTGCCATTGAAGGCATATACTCTTTTTCCCACACTACAAGTTCTTTTGCAGCACTCTCTATGCTCTTATAAATGCCACACCCTACCCCAGCAGCCATAGCACCACCTAGTGCTGTTGCTTCTGTGACCTTTGGAATTTTCACTTTCTTTCCTGTAACATCTGCAAGTATTTGTGACCAAAGGGCACCCTTACTCGCTCCCCCTGCAAAAACTATCTCTTCTATCTTTATGCCTGAAAATTTCTCTATGTTTTCCAGATTGATGCTTGAGACTATGGCAGCATTCTCTTCTAAACTTCTAAACATACTTATATGGTTATACTTCTCACTATCTAGTCCAAGATTTAAAAAGCTCGGTGCTGCATGGTACCACTTCGAGTATTTCATAGAGTCGGAAAATATTGGGAGTATTCCGTAAGAGCCTACTGGCACTTCACTCGCTTTCTCTTCTAGGAGTGAATAAACATCTATCTCGCGTTTATCAGCCTCTCTCTTTTCCAAAGCACAAAAAGCATCCCGAAACCATCGCATCACTAAACCACTAAAGAAGGTAATCCCCTCTGCTTGCGAGAGATTCGGAATAACATGAGGGTTTACACGGATGTTTCTATCTTCTGGAGGAGGTGTCTCTTTTGGGATATTTACGACCTGTTGCCAAAAGCTCCCACCCAGAACTGCCACATCACCTGTTTTTACTACACCAAGACCAGCGGAACCTAGTTGGACATCACCACCACCAATGACTACAACTGTTTTCATGCTCAGCCCTGTCTCGCTCACAACAGACTCTCCTACCTTGCCTGTAGGAGTCCCAACTTCTAAAACTTGAGGAAAGATATCATCTTTAAGCCCTACTTCATGAGCCATCCTGCTCACCCAGTCGCGTTTATTGAGAGAAAATATCCCCGTAGTTCCAGCATTACTAGGATCAGTCGCAATAATTTCCGATAGCTTCGCTAAAATCCAATCCCCTATCATAGAAATAGTTGCCACTCTTTCATATATCTCAGGTTTATTGTTCTTCAACCAAAGTAAACGAGGTAGTGCTCCAAGTGCAAAAGTCTGTCCAGATTCAACATAGCACTTCTCTTCAAGCCCCTCAAAATACTCTTTTAGATACTTCACCTCATCACTCGCTCTAGCATCTACATTTGCCACTGCCCAGAGTTCTTTACCTTGTGCATCATAAAGTATAATCCCTTCACGCATACTCGTAGCACTTAGAGCCAGAATATCATCTGTATCTATACCAGCAAGTTCGATAGACTCTCTAATACATGCACAAACTAATCCCCAATTTTTCTCAAAATCAAAGCTCATAGAGTTTGCTACACCCTCTTCTTCTAAGTGTGTCCACTCTTTTTGTGCTACACTTATTTGATTGCCTTTTGTATCAAAAATCACTGCACGGATACTTCCTGTTCCTGCGTCTATTGCCATTAGGTATTTTTTTGTATTCATTCTGTATTCCATTTATTTATATGTATTAAGGGTATGTCGAAAAAGTAATCGGAATAAAAGCCTTTAGAGAGGCTCAGACCGGAGGGAGGATTTGTCTTCTTTAAAGGTTTTTATGGAGATGGATTGATGTTACATAGCCTTCAAGCTATTTCTTAAGTTTAGCCTGTTCGAGTTCCCAGTACTCCATCGCAAAACTATCTGCTAAACTTATACTCTCATATCCACCTAACTTGTCAGCACGTAAAACTGCTTTCATAGTATGATCTACTATATCATTTATAACCGCTGCTTCTTTGGGTGTCTCACCAAAACTAATCACAGCAAGATTTTTAATGACCATGTAATTAGGTGCCGCATTTACCATCACCTCATCTCTTGCAAACTCTTTGAAGTATGCTTCATACTCTTCCATATACCGCTTCACACCACCTTCGAGATCAGTATCTTCCATGATAAGAGGTACTCTCTTTGTGCGGATGATATGCTCAGGAGTTAAAACACCACGAGTTGCGAACTCTCTTAGGTTCTCTTGTGAAGCGTAGTAATTAGCCAAAGGTGTTTGGTTAATATTTATAGAGATAGGATAGCCCTTTGCAGCAGAGAGTACTTTTACTATTCTCTGCATATCACACTCGCTCGGTTCAAACTTTTGTGCTACATGAAGTGTTGCATTTTGTTCTAAAAACACTTCCGCTTGCATAACGGCATCGATCATCTTGTCATAAGATTCTCTTGCATCATCATCAAAAGTGAAGATACCATGGTTGTGAAGAATAATCCCATCAATAGTAGACCAATCAAGCTCTTTCGTCATCTCATAAATAGTATGAGCAAGCTCAAAACCAGGCATCACATAATCAACAATCAAAAAGTTAGGAAAAACTTTTTCAATATCTCTCTTGCCAT
>JALWTK010000203.1 GCA_027082875.1 Sulfurimonas sp.
TAGCCTCATTCAAACGCTCACCATCTCTTACATCACCGATAAAATATCGCATACAAGGGTCATTGTAAGTTTGTCCCATTTCATATTGTTTTAACTCATCTCTACTATAGATTATGATTTTGTTTGGTTTGTATTGAGCCAGTATCATTTGAGTATACTTTTTACCGAAACTACCTGTTCCACCTGTTATTAATATATTTTTATTGTTAAACATTTTTTTCCTTTTTATTTAATTATCACTATTAAATATATCACGAGTATATACTTTCTTTTTGACATCTTCTAAAATAGTCTCAAATCTATTTGCGATTATCACATCACTCATAGCTTTAAACTCATCTAAATCTTTAATGACTTTAGAGTTAAAGAACTCATCCTCTTTCATAACAGGTTCATAGATGACTACTTCTATACCTTTTGCTTTTATGCGTTTCATAATACCCTGGATGGCACTTGCTCTGAAGTTGTCACTTCCTGATTTCATCACTAGTCTGTAGATTCCAACCACTTTAGGGTTTTTAGCTATAACTGAGTCTGCAATAAAGTCTTTTCTAGTAGAGTTACTATCTACTATTGCCCCTATGATGTTACTTGGTACATCTTTGTAGTTTACTCTTAGTTGTTTTGTATCTTTAGGTAAACAGTAGCCACCATACCCAAAACTTGGGTTATTGTAATGAGTACCTATGCGAGGGTCAAGTCCTACACCCTCTATAATCTGTTTTGAATCTAAACCATGAGTCTGAGCATAAGAGTCAAGCTCATTGAAGTATGCCACACGCATAGCGAGGTAAGTGTTAGAGAAGAGTTTAACAGCTTCTGCTTCTGTAGAGTCTGTGAGCAGTATCTCTATATTCTCTTTTATAGCACCCTCTGCAAGTAAGTCTGCAAATATTTTTGCTCTCTCACTCTTCTCACCGACTATGATTCTACTAGGATAAAGATTATCATGAAGTGCTTTTCCCTCTCTTAGGAACTCTGGAGAGAAGATAATGTTTGTAGTGTTAAACTTCTTATTTATAGACTTTGTATAGCCTACTGGTACAGTTGATTTTATAACCATAGTAGCATTTGGATTTATCTCTAGGACATCTTTTATAACTATCTCAACAAGTTTAGTGTTAAAGTAGTTTGTTTCAGGGTCATAATCAGTTGGAGTAGAGATGATGACATACTCTGCATCTTTGTATGCTTCTTCTTTGTCGAGCGTTGCTCTAAAGTTTAGCTCTTTACTTGCTAAGTACTCTGATATCTCTTTGTCTTCTATGGGAGATATTTTATTATTTAGCATCTCTACTTTTTCAGGGATGATGTCAAGTGCTACTACTTCATTGTGTTGTGCTAAAAGTACACCGTTACTAATCCCAACATACCCTGTTCCTGCTACTGCTATTTTCATCTGTTTTCATCCTTGTGTAAAGTTTCTGTCTTCTCTTTAGTATAGATATCTTCGACTATCTCAACACCTTCAATATGTTTTAATAAATAAAGAATATGAGGATATGCTTCATCTTTAATTTCTAAGGTTAATTGTATTTTCATATCAACTCTATTCCATCTATAAATTGAAAATCTTTTTTATTATAAGTCCAAAGTGGTAAATCATACACAAGACAAGTCGCAACTATTATTGCATCATATATTCCCATACCATGAGAAAGAGTATATTTCTCTATGAGAATATCTGCTAAATCTAAACTTGACTGTTCTATATCTAGTAGTTTTACTTGGGATAGAATTCTATTGATTTTTTTAAGTTCTCTTTTATTTAAAGCACCAACCTTAAATTCCAATTTTACAATGGAACTAATACAATAGTCTTTTGAAAAATCTATCTCTAGTTTATCTTTAGAATAGTCTATCAAGATACAGGTATCTAAAAATACCATTAATTTCTTTCTCTTCTTAGATTATGTACATATAGTGCACTATCTTCTATATGGCTGTATGGTTTCACATCACTTAGATCTTCACCATCATCATCATATTTAATTTTATGCAAATGCTTCATAGGATCTTTTTTTGTATAAACTAATGCATCATCTTTTTTGTGCATATCTAAAAACAGTTTCATAGCTTCACTCACAACATCTTCTAAGGCTTTTTTCTGTTGCTTTGCATACTTTTTAAATGCACTCTCTATTTCAGGATTATCTATTTTTATCGCTAACATTTGAAACTCCTTATGTGTCTTTTTAGATTCATAATTATCCAACCTTCTTATACTCTTTTGGTATCTCTTGAGTTATAGTTCCATCTGGAAGCTGAAAGTATATTTGACCATTTTTACTATATACATTTGCTACCCCATTTTCTAAACTCTTTTTTTGAGCATCTTTTACGGCTTTTGAAGCTACTTTTAAAATGTCCATTTCTAGTGTAATATCTCTCATTTTACTATCTCGTCTGCATTGATAAAATGTAAATCATTTAACTCTTTGTAATTAAGTGAGAAAGTAGTTTTACCACTTCCATTTGCACCTGCGATAATGTATAGAGT
>JALWTK010000204.1 GCA_027082875.1 Sulfurimonas sp.
GTATAAATATGGATGAATTTCAAGAAATATTACAAGATTTTTTAGTTGAATCATTTGAACTTGTAGAGAAGTTAGATGAAGATTTAGTGGAACTAGAATCAAATCCTGAAGATTTGGAACTACTTAACGGAATTTTTCGTGTAGCACATACTGTAAAGGGTGCTTCATCATTTTTAAATTTTGATGTGTTGACACACCTTACGCATCATATGGAAGATGTTCTTAATAAAGCAAGACATGGTGATCTTATAATTACTCCTGATATAATGGATGTAATTTTAGAGTCAATCGACCTTATGAAAGCACTTTTAGAAACAATTCGTGATACGAGTGCAGATGAAGGCATTGATGTTTCAGCGTGTGTTGCAAGACTTGACAAGATAAGTAATGGAGAAGCTCCCTCTGCTGCTGCTGCTGTAGAGCCAGAAGTAGAAGATGTTGTTGAAGAGACACCTGCTGAGGAAGAAGAGTTAGACTATGACAATATGGATCCTGATGAAATTGAGGCAGAAATAGAGCGACTTTTAGCAGAGCGCCAATCTGAGGACAAGGCAAAAAGAGAAGCTAAAATTGCAGCAGGTGAAGATGTTCCAACTATGCCAGAGGTAAAAGAAGAAGAGACAGAAGATAAGTCAGAGGCAGAGGAAAAAGAAGAAAAACCAGTAGCTAAAAAAGCTCCAGCTCCTGTAAAAAAGGAGCATAAACCTAGCAAGGAGAGTGCTAAAGCAGGGGCACCTACAAAACGCACTCCTGCGGCAGTTGAGCAAACGATTCGTGTAGATGTTAAGAGACTTGACCATCTTATGAATCTTATTGGTGAGCTTGTTCTTGCTAAAAACAGACTTATGAAAATCAATGAAGATGTGGAAGAACGCTATGAGGGTGAAGAGTTTTTAGAAGAGCTTAATCAAGTTGTTTCCATTGTTTCACTTGTTACAACAGACCTTCAAATTGCTGTTATGAAGACGCGTATGCTTCCAATTGGAAAAGTATTCAATAAATTTCCAAGAATGATTCGTGATTTATCTCGTGAACTAAACAAAAAGATAGAGCTTGTTTTAGCTGGTGAAGAGACCGAACTTGATAAATCTATTGTGGAAGAGATAGGTGATCCACTTGTACATATTATTCGAAATTCATGTGATCATGGGATTGAAACTCCTGAGGAGAGAACTGCAAAAGGTAAAGCAGAAGAGGGTACAATTAGCCTAAAAGCCTATAATGAAGGAAATCAAATTGTCATACAAATTGATGATGATGGTAAAGGTCTTGATCCTCAAATGCTCAAAGAGAAATCTTTTGAAAAAGGTCTTATTAGTGAAAAAGAACTAGATACTATGAGCGATAAAGATGCCTTTACTCTTATTTTTAGACCAGGATTTTCAACAGCAGCTGCGGTAACAAGCGTCTCTGGCCGTGGTGTTGGAATGGATGTTGTAAAAACAAACATTGAAAAACTTAATGGAATGATAGACATTGATAGTGAGGTGGGTGTTGGAACAACAATTAAGTTAAAAATTCCTCTTACTCTTGCTATTATTCAAGCACTCTTAGTTGGTGTGCAAGAGGAGCATTATGCTATTCCTTTAGCTTCTGTTTTAGAAACTGTACGAATTTCTAAAGATGAAATATATACAGTAGAGGGTAAAAGCGTTATGCGACTTCGTGATGATGTTCTCTCTTTGGTGCATATTGGTGATATATTTGAAGTTGAGCGTATTTTGGATGCCAGTGAGCATGCTTATGTTGTTGTTTTAGGTTTGGGTACTAGTAAACTTGGACTGATTGTTGATACACTTGTTGGACAAGAAGAGATTGTTATTAAGTCTCTTGGTGATTATCTTAAAGGCATAGAAGGTATTGCTGGTGCTACAATTCGTGGTGATGGCGGTGTTACACTTATTGTTGATGTTGTCGCTCTGATGAGTATGGCAAAAGATGTA
Source organism: Sulfurimonas sp. (assembly GCA_027082875.1). Taxonomy (GTDB): domain Bacteria; phylum Campylobacterota; class Campylobacteria; order Campylobacterales; family Sulfurimonadaceae; genus Sulfurimonas. The sequence goes on from JALWTK010000204.1 coordinate 1,944, forward strand.
AAAAGTACTGCATTAAGTAGTCCAGACGAGGGCACTTCAGGAGTAAAAGAGAAAATAAAGCCGAGTGATTACACTGTGATGATAGTTGATGATTCTAAAACAGATAGAACTATTATGCGTAAAGCACTTGAGCCAATGGGGTTAACTCTAGTGGAAGCTGCTGATGGTCAAGAGGCTTTAAATATTTTAAAATCAGGTGATTATAATTTTGATGCAATGCTTGTAGATATTGAGATGCCAAGAATGGATGGATATACTTTAGCTACCGAGATAAAAAAATACAATAGATATAAAAATTTACCTCTTATCGCGGTAACATCAAGAACAAGCAAGTCTGACAGAATGCGTGGCGTTGAATCTGGAATGGTAGAGTATATTACCAAACCATATTCAGCAGATTATTTAGCAAGCGTAGTACAAAGAAACGTGAATTTTAAAGCGGAGTTTTTATAATGAGTGATAAATTAAAACAGATTATTGACAAACAAAGTGAACAAAAAGATAGTGTAGTCGGACAACTTGATGATGTAGTACAACTTGTCGGTTTTATGAT